>CALCFG010000134.1 GCA_937900565.1 uncultured Erysipelotrichaceae bacterium | reverse complement strand
ACGCATCCAGAGTGTAACGAACGTATTATTAACATTTCAGATTTTATCGGTAGTACTTCAGAAATTATGAGTTATGCAAAAAATAGTGATGCATTAGAGTATATTATTTGTACAGAAGATGGGGTCAATTATCAATTGATAAAAGATAATCCGAATAAACATTTTTATTATCCTAATCCAAGACCATGTTGTTTGGATATGAAATTAAATACATTGGAAAGTATTTATGATGTTTTATTGCATGAAAATAACGAAGTAATTGTGGATGAGTCAATAGCTCAAAAAGCATTGTTACCATTGAAAAAAATGTTGGAATTGGGTAAATAAAATGAAAACAGATATATTAATTGTTGGTTGTGGTGTTGCAGGATTATATAGTGCGTTACATTTACCTGAAGATAAGCACATTACCATTATTACGAAATGGGAAAAAGTTCAGGCACAGCAGCGAAAAGTAAAGCAGAAGAAAGTGATTCGTTTTTAGCACAAGGTGGCATCTGTGTATTACCGGAAGAAAGTGATTATGGTGCTTTTTTTGAAGATACATTAAAAGCAGGACACTATGTGAATAATAGAGAATCTGTCGATATTATGATTCGAAGTAGCCAAGATGTGATTCATGATTTGGTAAGTTATGGCGCAGATTTTCAACGAAATGGCGATGATTTTGTTTTTACAAAAGAAGGTGCCCATTCCAGAGCACGCATTTTGTATCATAAAGACGAAACAGGGAAAGAAATAACCCAAACTTTGTTAAATACAGTTACAAAGCGAAGTAACATCACATTGATTGAACAATTAACAATGGTAGATATTTTATCCCAAGATAATTGTTGCTATGGGATAATTGGGTTGGATAAAGATAAACGACAAGTTAAAATTACTGCGGATTATACACTGTTAGCAACGGGTGGTATTGGGGGATTATTTGATCATTCAACTAACTACCCACACCTTACTGGGGATAGTTTGGCTATTGCATTAAATCATGATATTCAATTAAAAAATATAGACTATATTCAAATTCATCCGACAACATTATTTACCAAAGAAAAACAACGTTCATTTCTTATTTCTGAATCTGTTCGTGGGGAAGGTGCAGTTTTGTTAAATTGTAAAGGAGAGCGATTTGTTAATGAATTACTCCCGCGTGATGTTGTATCCAAGGCAATCTTTGATCAAATGAAAAAAGAAGGAAGTGATCATGTGTGGTTATCCATGGAACCTATTGGTAAAGAAGAGATACTAAGCCATTTTCCCAATATCTATCAACGCTGTTTACAGGAAGGCTACGACGTAACAAAACAAGCGATTCCAGTTGTTCCAGCCCAACATTATTTTATGGGTGGAATTGCCGTTAATCGGGATAGTAAAACAAGCATGGATCATTTGTATGCAATAGGCGAAACAGCATGTAATGGTGTTCATGGTAAAAATCGCTTGGCAAGTAACTCATTGTTGGAAAGTTTAGTTTTTGCAAAACGTGCTGCTAAGGATATCGGTTCACATTATCAAGTGTTACCAACGTATGAAAATGAGTTTATGGTTAATATTGATTCAAATTATGTTACAAAATATAAAGATTTAATACTTAAAGCAATTGAAAAGGAGAAAACGATTAATGAATAATATATCACTATCAGTAAATGCTGACCATTTGATTCGCTTAGCTTTACAAGAAGATATTACAAGTGAAGATATTACAACTAATTCAGTAATGCCTCATTATCAATTGGGTCAAGTGCAATTGATTTGTAAAGAAGAGGGAATCATTGCCGGATTGGATGTTTTTAGCCGGGTGTTTAAATTGTTGGATGAAAAAACAAAGGTAACGTTATATTGCAAAGATGGTGATTGTGTTATTAATGGGCAATTGATTGGAGTTGTTGAAGGGGATATACGTGTGTTATTAAGTGGCGAAAGAACAGCACTTAATTATTTACAACGCATGAGTGGAATTGCTACTTATACCCATCGTGTTGTTCAATTATTGCAGAATAGTCATACAAAACTATTGGATACACGTAAAACAACACCCAACATGCGGATATTTGAAAAATATGCGGTTAAAGTTGGGGGTGGTTATAACCATCGCTACAATTTAAGTGATGGTATTTTACTTAAGGATAATCATATTGGTGCGGCTGGAAGCGTAACAAAAGCAATCGAAATGGCCAAGGCGTATGCCCCTTTTGTGCGTAAAATTGAAGTTGAGGTGGAAAACTTAACCATGTTGGATGAAGCTTTGGCGGCAGGGGCTGATATTATTATGTTAGATAATATGCGTATTGAAGATATGAAAGAAGCGGTTAAACGGTGTCACGGAAAAGCAGTCACTGAATGCAGTGGTAACGTGACAAAAGAAAATATTGCACGGTTGGTGGATATTGGTGTGGATTATATTTCCAGTGGTGCACTAACGCATTCCGCACCAATTCTTGATTTTTCATTAAAGAATTTGCATGCTATCTAAAAGGGGAATGTGTGAAACTTAAACAACGTCGCGTAGCCATTGCCAATACGTTATTGGCAAGTAATGCGCCAATTTCTGGAAGTGAATTATCAAATTTGTTTAATGTATCGCGTCAAATTATTGTTTCGGATATTACTGAGCTTAAACGCATGGGGTATGCAATTATAGCCACACATCACGGATACATTATGCAAAAGTCTCCGTTTAAGGAAAGAGTGTTTAAAGTAAAACATACATCACAACAAACAGAAGAAGAACTTAATTGCATTGTTAATTTGGGTGGTACTGTGGTTGATGTATTTGTATGGCATAAAGTGTATGGAAAAATGGTGGCCCCTTTAAATATTTTTTCAATAAATCAAGTTAAACAATTCATTGATGGTGTTCGAAGCGGTAAATCGAGTGAACTTATGGGCATTACGGATGGCTATCATTACCACACAGTACGTGGTGAATCTGAAGAAGTTTTAGATCGTATCGAATCAGCCTTACGGGAAAATGGTTATATTGTCAAAGAAAAGTAATTATTGGAAAATAGGATCACATTTAATAGTAATCATCGTAATGTATTCATGTTTATCTTGCAACGACATTTCATTTAAACCTTCCTCGTAAGCATAACCACTTAATTGGATTTTGTTTTCATTTGCAAAGCGAATGATTTTTTGATATATGGTAGCTAAGTTATTCCACTCCCCGATGCAATAGGTTCTTAAATAGGTGCCTTGGGGTAAGAGGATATCATAGTTATCGTATTTGTCAGGACAATATGCAAAAAAATAATCATATTCATTAAAAGCATTACGTTTGATTGCATCCATTGAAACAACACTGCCAAAACTGTCGTAAAGATGAAATTGTTGTTTTAATTCGAGGGCAAATTGGGCTGCGATAGTAAAATCGTTGGCATCATATTTGCCAGATATAGGTTGGGAAAATTTCACTTTCCGTTGTGGCAAATTTACAATTTCTATTTTGCCATGGCGTGCTGAAAATGCTTGTTCTAATCGATTTGATTTTAATTCTAAAAACTTTTTAATCTCTAACAGTTGATTGATGGTTTCATCGATCAACTGTTTTCTTTTTTCCATCATCGTATAAAAATTTGCTTGTGATGGCGCCTTCATGTAATCTTTAATTTCTTCGATGGATAACCCAACCTTACGTAAAATAAGTATTAATTCCAATTGCGCAAATTGAAAGCATGTGTAGTAATGGAATCCATTCTCGCCAATTACTTCGGGTTTGAACAATTGAATGTCATTATAGTAATGCAATGTACGCTTATTAACGTTCGCGAGTTGGGCGAATTCTTTCGATGTGTATAAATATTTACCATTAATTCCCATAATTACCTTCTTGACCGTACAGTCTATGTACATTTTACGATACTTCACGTTGTGAATAAACGCAACATAAAGAAAGAAGGTACTGATGAAAACGATTTTCAAATCTGTTAAGATAAACAGACAATATTGCATTTGGTTATTTTTATTTGCATTTTTATCGGCGATTGGGCAAATGTTACTTCCAGCTTTGCTTTCAATTATGATTAATCACGGGGTTACCCTTGGAAAGTATCACGCCATTAAAACGATAGCAGTAATAATGATTGCAGTGACTGTTGTATCGTGCGGTATTAGTTATGGAACAGTTAAGTTATCGGCAATTATTGCCACTGATTTTGCTTCACAGTTAAGAAATTTGGTGTTTGGAAAAATCGTTAACTTTTCGGCTATGGAAATGGATCAATTTGGTGGGTCAAGTCTAATCATACGTTGTACATCGGACATAAATAATGTACAAAATTTTTTAACATTGGTGTTGCGCGTTGGGTTACTGGCACCTTTAATGGCATTTGCAGGACTCATTTTTTCTTCATCTACTGGTGGTAAAGTAAGCTTTGTTTTATTAATTGCCATACCAGTTTTATTTGTTTCATTAAGCATTATTATTGTTTTTGCTGCCAAGTATTCGACGCGACTTAGAAATCAATTGGATCAAATTAATAAGTTATTTCTGGAAAATTTAGAAGGGGTACGTGTGATACGTGCCTTTAATAAACAGAAATGGGAAATGAAACGGTTTCATAATAGTAATTATTCCTTTATGAAAACGGCGATTAAAGCGGGGCGCATTACAAGTTGTTTAATGCCGAGCATATCACTTATTTTTGGTGTAACGACAGCGGTTGTTTTAGGTGTTGGTGCGTACTATGTTCAAATTGGAAGCATGGAAGTTGGTTCGTTGGTAGCGAATAGTCAATATATCAGTATGGTGTTAACTGCTGTAATGATGGTATCAATGGTAATTATGATGATTCCCACAAGTGTTGCGTGTGGTCGACGAATTAGTGAGGTATTAACAACAACCAGTGCTATGGAGGATGGTCATTTTTGTAGCGAACAGCGACCATTACGGGGTACGCTTGAATTTAAGGATGTTACATTTGCCTATCCGCAAGCCAGTGAACCGGTGATTAAAGGAATTAGTTTTACCGCGAAACCAGGTGAGGTAACGGCGATTATTGGTGGCACTGGGCGTGGTAAATCCAGTATTGTTAAGTTAATCCCGCGCTTATATGACCCGTTATTTGGGGAAATATTGATCGATGGCATTAATATCAAAGATTATTCGATGCATGACTTACGTAACTTAATCAGCTATGTTCCGCAAAAAAATAATTTATTCTCAGGTACCATTGCTTCAAACCTTAACTTTGGGAACTTAAATGGTAACGCATCGGATTGGGAATTTGCTGCACATAATGCGTGTGCGAGCGAATTCATTGAATCAAAAGCAAATGGTTATTGCCATGAAGTTGCCCAAGGGGGTACCAATTTCTCCGGTGGACAAAAGCAACGATTGGCGATAGCGCGTGCATTAATGAAAAAAGCAGAGATTTATGTATTTGATGATAGTTTTTCAGCGCTAGATATGGCAACTGATCGAAAGTTACGAAATAATTTAAACGAAATATTAACGGAAGCTACAGTAATAATTGTTGCTCAACGCATCAGTACGATTCGTCATGCTGATCGGATTTTGGTAGTGGATGATGGTCAAATTGTAGGTAACGGCAATCATGAACAGTTAATGAAATCATGCCCTTTGTATCAGGAAATGGCATTATTGCAAATGGGAAAGGAGTTTAAGGATGAAGCGTAAGACAGCTTTACTACGGTTAATGCATTATTTAAGACCACATAAATTGCGGTTGGTTATCGTCATTATTTCGGCTGTTATTAGTACGGTATTTATGGTGTTGGCACCTTATGTTATTGGTTTAATAACGACTACATTATTTAATGGTGTTGTAAATACACAATTTGATTGGCATACCATAATGGCCTTATTGGTAATATTAGTAATGTTATACGTAATATCTCAAGTATTTACAGTAATTCAAGGACAAATAATGGTTAATGTAACGAGTGATATTATGCAAACTTTACGTCGAGCAATTGATGAAAAAATGCATCGGTTACAACTAAATTACTATGATACCCATACGCATGGCGATATATTAAGTGTTATTACTAATGATGTGGATATTATTAGCAACACATTTAGTCAAAACATTACATCACTTGTCACGCAAGTTACTACAGCCATAGGCGTGCTTTGGATGATGGTATCCATTTCACCTAAGCTTTCACTCATCCCAATACTGATTGTTCCACTTTCTTTGGTAGCAGCGGTGAAAGTAATGAAAAAAAGTGATGTGTATTATGCAAAACAACAGACGCTATTGGGACAATTAAATGGATATGTTGAAGAAATAATCAATGGGTATGATGTTGTGCAAACATTTAATTATCAAGCGAGTTGCATGGATCAATTCAATCAATACAATAAAGAATTAAGTGAAGTAAGTTGTCAAGCGGAAGTAAGTGCAGGTTCAATTAGTCCCATTACAACCTTAGTTTCAGATATTGGGTATGTTGTGTGCGCATTATTAGGTTGTATGGGTGCATTAATGGGAAAAATTAGTATTGGTAACGTACAGGCAATGTTGGAATATTCATGGCGATTCGCCGAGCCTTTTTCTACCATTGCCAGTATGTTGTCAAGTTTGAGCGCCACCAATGCTGCGGCAAAACGAGTATTTATGTTATTGGATGCCAGTGAAGATTCAATGGAACCACTAAGTAAAGCAGTTGTACCCACAACTAAAGGCACTGTCGTGTTTGATCATGTAAGTTTTGGTTATCATCAGAATCAGTTATTAATGAAAGATATTAGTTTTCATGTGAAAGCAGGGCAAAAAGTGGCGATTGTTGGGCCAACAGGCGCAGGTAAAACGACTTTAGTTAATTTATTGATGCGATTCTATGACATTTGTGGCGGTGCTATTTATGTGGATGGGGTAAATATAAATCAGATGACTCGTGAGCAATTACGTGAGCATTTTGCGATGGTGTTGCAAGATACGTGGCTATTCGAAGGAACGATTAAGGAAAATATTGCGTATGGATTAGATACGTTGGATATGAATGTGGTAATTCAAGCAGCAAAAAATGCATGTGCTCATAATTTTATTAAAACGTTACCAAATGGTTACGATATGGTATTGCGCAAAGGGGCACAGAATATATCCCAAGGAGAGCGCCAATTGCTAACAATTGCACGGGCTTTAGCAATGGATCCTGAAATATTAATATTGGATGAAGCAACAAGTAACGTGGATACACATACGGAAGCATTAATTCAACAAGCAATGCAACAATTAATGAAAGGGAGAACGAGTTTTGTAATTGCGCATCGCTTATCAATGATAATTGATGCCGATATGATTTTGTATATGGAACAAGGGAACATTAAAGAAATGGGAACCCATGCGCAATTAATGCAAAAAAATGGAAAATATGCTGCTTTGTATAATGCACAATTTGCGTAATAATTTGTGAGAAAGATAATAAAGCATAATTAATGGTGAGTAAACGCCGTTATGTTAGAATTTATCCGTTTTTATTAAGGATGGATAAATGATGGAACATAATAACGGAATCATTGAGACAATAACAAAGTTATGTGAAGATAACAATTTAGTAACGCTTTTAGATAGGATAGTGAAAGAATTTAATGAGCCAGTATACGATATTCAACGTTTACTGACTCATTTTAATACAATGATTAATGAACGTATGAATCACGCGCAACGATTGGATGCATTAATTCAAAGCAGTGTCGAATTGGTGAGTAAAGATGCACCCAAATGGGAATTTATTGCTGCACGTTTTTTAAGCTATAAACTTAATCAACAAGTTAATCATTTTTATGCTGCTAAATCTTTGGATACATTAGCAGAAAAAGTACATTTTTTAATTGATCAAGGATACTATGGGAGTTACCTTAATACAGCGTATACCGATGATATGATTAATCAATGCGAACAATACATTGATTTAAAGCGGGATGATTTATTTAATTACAGTGGTCTTGACCTGTTGGTAAAACGTTATTTAGTTAGAAGCGCAACGCATGAATTATTGGAAACTCCACAACAAATGTTTATGTTAATCAGTATGCATTTGGCCATGAATGAAGTGGATAAAGTTGGATATGCCAAGCAGTTTTATGACATGATTTCAACTTTAAAAGTTACTTTAGCTACACCAACTTTATCGAATGCTCGCAAAGTATTTCATCAAATGAGTTCGTGTTTTATCGATACGGTTGGGGATGATTTAAAATCAATCTATAAATCGTTGGATAATTTTGCAAACATCAGTAAATATGGTGGAGGCATGGGACTTTACTTTGGTAAAGTGCGTGCCAATGGTAGTGATATTCGAGGATATCAAGGTGCAGCCGGTGGTGTGATTCGTTGGATAAAGTTAGTTAACGATACTGCTGTGGCTGTGGATCAATTGGGTGTTAGATCGGGAGCTTGTGCAGTATATTTGGATGCTTGGCATAAAGATTTACCTGAATTTTTACAATTGCGCACGAATAATGGGGATGATCGCATGAAAGCACACGATATATTCCCTGCTGTATGTTATCCGGATTATTTTTGGGAATTAGCAGATACAGATCTTAATGCCGCGTGGTATTTAATGTGTCCGCATGAAATTGAATCAGTTAAAGGCTATTGTTTGGAAGATAGTTATGGTGATCAATGGAAGCGTAATTATTTGGATTGTGTTAACGATTCGCGCATTTCGAAACGAATTGTGAGTGTGAAAGAAATTATCCGTTTAATCTTAAAATCGGCCATTGAAACAGGAACGCCGTTTGTGTTTAATCGCGATATTGTTAATCGCATGAACCCAAACAAACATAAAGGGATGATTTATTCTTCCAATTTATGCACTGAAATAGCGCAAAATATGTCGGCGATTGAACAAGAAGAAGAAAAAATAATGGAAGTAAACGGTGAAAAGATCGTAGTGAATACTTACCATCCTGGGGATTTTGTCGTGTGTAATTTGGCTTCATTGGTACTTGGAAATATTGATGTTACCAATGAGAAAGAGTTAGAATCAATTGTTCGATTAAGTGTGAGGGCATTGGATAATGTTATTGATTTAAATTTTTATCCAGTTAAATATGCACAAATAACCAATGGTAACTATCGTTCCATTGGTCTTGGCACCAGTGGGTATCATCATATGTTAGCTAAACTTGGTATTCCTTTTGAAAGTGATGAGCATTTAGATTTTGTAAATCAACTCTATGAAAAAATAAATTATTTTGCCATTAAAGCCAGTAATGAATTGGCAAAAGAAAAAGGAAGTTATCCATACTTTAATGGAAGTGATTGGCAAACAGGCAATTATTTCAGTTTGCGTCATTATACGAGTGATGCATGGGAGTATTTAAAACAATCTGTGAATCACTATGGATTACGTAATGCATATCTTATGGCAACTGCGCCAACCAGTTCCACATCCATTATTGCAGGTACCACTGCATCGATTGATCCGATTATGAACAAGTATTTTATGGAAGAAAAGAAAGGGATGATGATAACCCGTGTTGCCCCTGATTTATCCCCTTCAACTTTTTGGTTTTATAAAAATGCCCATTTAATTGATCAACACTGGTTAATTAAAGCCGCTGGTATTCGACAAAAACATATTGATCAAGCTCAATCATTGAATTTATACATCACCAATGATTACACATATAAACAAGTATTAAAGTTATACATTGATGCATGGAAGCATCAAGTAAAAACAATATATTATATTCGTAGTAAATCATTGGAAATAGAAGAATGTGAATCATGCAGTGCGTAAGGAGAAGGTATGAGTGAATTAAAGAAAAAAATATTATTTAACGCTGATGGGGACATTGATGTTTTACATCGGCGAATGATTAATGGTAATCCGACGAATCTAAATGATTTTAATAACATGAAATATGATTGGGTAAGTAAATGGTATCGTCAAGCCATGAATAATTTTTGGATACCTGAAGAAATTAATTTAACGCAAGATGTTAAAGATTATCGCTTACTTACAGAACAAGAACGTTCAACCTACGATAAAATATTATCTTTTCTGGTGTTTTTAGATTCGTTGCAAACGGCCAACTTGCCCAATATCGGCATGTACATTACTGCCAATGAAATCAATTTGTGTCTAACCATTCAAGCATTTCAAGAAGCGGTGCATTCACAAAGTTATAGCTATATGTTAGATACGATTTGCTCACCTAGTAAACGGAATGAAATTCTTTATCAATGGAAATACGACCCAATGTTGTTAAAACGTAATCAATTTATTGGGGATCAATACAATGCTTTTTTGCAAGAGCCCAATGCGTATCATTTAATGAATACATTAATGGCAAATTATATATTGGAAGGGATATATTTTTATAGCGGCTTCATGTTTTTCTATAATTTAGGCAGAAATGGGAAGATGCCAGGATCAGCCAGTGAAATTCGTTACATTAACCGGGATGAGAACACACATTTATGGTTATTCCGTAATATTATTTTAGAATTAAAAAAAGAAGAACCCCATTTATTTACGGATGAATTAATTCAACATTATAAAACAATGATTCAACACGGTGTTGATGAAGAAATTGCTTGGGCCAATTATGTCATTGGGGATAATATTGATGGATTAAATAAGACGATGATTCAGGATTATATTAAATATCTTGGTAATAAACGGGCCAATGATATTGGACTAGGTATTCTCTATCCTTCGCATATTCAAGAACCTGAATCCATGCAATGGGTATCGGTATACTCCAGTGCGAATATGATTAAAACGGATTTCTTTGAAGCAAGATCAACCGCCTATGCCAAAAGCAGTGCGTTGGTTGATGATTTGGATGATTAACTGTGGGCAACCACAGTTTTTTTAAGAAGCATTGTAATTGACGATTAGTCTGCACTGGATTAATATGAACTATGTTCAAATTAATGTTTGATGAAAGGTTTATATGATTAAAAATAAATATTTATTACTTATTGCCGCCATTGTTTGGCTGATTGCTGGATTTAATGTATTAAAAATTGGTGTTGAAACCTACATAAATTATGTCACTGTTATTAATTTATTGCTTTCTTTAGTGGTATTTCTTGCTTTTTGGATTATGGTATTTTCAAAATTAGTTAAGAAACATACGTTACGTATTTCAAGTTATGAAAGTGAGAAACAATGGTTCTATTTATTCTTTGATTTAAAATCATTTATCATCATGGCTATTATGATGACAATGGGTATCGTTATTCGTTACTATGCCTTGTTACCTGATGTGTTTATTGCAGTGTTTTATACTGGCTTAGGAAGTGCACTTGCATTAGCAGGTATTCTATTCATGGTGAACTTTATGCGCTTTGAAGCAATTTCACAATAATGGCTTAAAAGTATAAAGTTTTATGCTAAAGATGCTACAAAATTTTGTAGCATCTTTTAATGTTGTCACATATACACTAATCAATAATTTATACCTTTTGAAAAATAACGAGAATAAGTAAGGAACCAGTGTTTTTATTAAAATCAGTTGGTTTTATCGTGTAAACTATAGGTATTGTTAACTAAACAGGGAGGAAAGAAATGGTTATCTTTGTTGATGTGGATGGTACATTAGTTGATTATGAAGGGAATATCCCGCAATCTGCCAAAGATGCTATTCGAAAAGTGCGTGCACTCGGGCATAAAGTATACATTTGCACGGGAAGAAGTAAAGCAGAAATTTATCAAGATATCTGGGATATTGGATTAGATGGCATGATTGGTGGTAATGGCTCATACGTTGAATCCAATGGACATGTTGTTATCCATGAGGTATTAAGTATGTTGGATTGTAAAGCTATCGAGGATTGGTGTCATGATCATCATTTGGAATTTTATGTAGAAAGTAATAATGGGTTATTTGCGAGTGAACATTTTGAAGTTAAAGGTGACCTAACGATGAAAGCGTATGCCGCATCCAAACATATGGCCCATGCCAGTGAAATGACAGTAAGAAAAGCTTTTCCGAATATGATATTTAATGGTGAATTAGTGAGGGATGATGTTAATAAAATTAGTTTTATTTTAAACGATTATTCGGACTACGAAAAAGCAAAACTTGCATTTCCCCATTTAACGGTGAGTACGTGGGGAGGTAAAGGAGAACACGCGTTATTTGCTGATGTTGGTATAGGAGAAATTGACAAGGCAAAATCCATCGCCACTTTATTGGTATATCTTGGGGAATCTTGTGACAATACAATGGCGATTGGTGACGCGAAAATTGATATTCCAATGTTAAATTATTGCGAGATTGGTATTGCTATGGGTAATGGTGGACAGGAAGTTAAAGCGGTAGCGGACTTTATCACAACCGATATTAATGATAATGGTTTATATAATGCGTTTGTGCATTATGGTTTGATAGATTAAAGGGGAAAATGATGGAAAGAAGTAGTATCGTTTATCAGACGTTTGTCAGAATATTAAGGGAAGAATTGATACCTGCAATGGGTTGCACTGAACCAATTGCAATTGCCTATGCCGCAGCAAAAGCTAGGGAAGTGTTAGGTGTCATGCCGGATAAGATGCGTATTGGTGTATCGGATAATATTATTAAAAATGTTAAAAGTGTTATAGTTCCCAATACCAATGGGCTTAAAGGCATCGATGCGGCGGCAATTGCTGGTATTGTCGGTGGCCAATCGGATAAATTATTGCAAGTAATCAGTGAAGTTTCCAGTTCTGACAAAGAAAAAATGAAACAGTATCTTGATACATTACCCATTGATATTTATTCAATCGATAATGGTATTATTTTTGATATTATCATTGATTGTTATCATGGAGAGGATTATGCACGCGTAAGAATTTGCCAATACCATACCAATATTGTATTGATTGAACATAATGGGACTGTATTGTATGAAAGCGATGTATCCAGCTGTGAAGAAATTAAACCACAAGGGGAAATGGGGTTAGCAGATAAATCATTGCTTACAATCAAAGATATTATAGACTTTGCGGATACATGCGATATTAATGATGTAAAGGAAGTATTGGATACTCAAATTGATTACAATCGCAAGATAAGTAATGAAGGATTAAATGGTGACTATGGGGCTAACATCGGATCCACATATTTAAAGTTTTATGGGAATGATGTAAGAAATCGCGCTATTGCTAAAGCCGCAGCGGGTTCGGATGCGCGAATGAGTGGGTGTGAATTGCCTGTAGTTATCAATTCGGGAAGTGGTAATCAAGGTATTACTGTATCAGTTCCGGTAATTGAATATGCAAATGAATTAAACGTATCCAACGATACGCTTTACCGTGCACTTGTTGTTTCAAATTTGATTGCGGTACATGAAAAAACAGGCATCGGTCGTTTATCCGCTTATTGTGGTGCAGTGAGTGCAGGATGTGCTGCGGGTTGTGGTATTGCATATTTAAATATCACATACACTTGTTAATGCCTTGGCTATTGTTTCAGGGATTATCTGTGATGGTGCAAAGCCAAGCTGTGCTGCAAAAATTGCAACTTCAGTTGAAGCAGGCATTTTAGGTTATCACATGTACATGAACCATCAAGAATTCAAAGGTGGTGATGGTATTGTGACAAAAGGTGTAGAAGCAACGATTAAAAATATTGGTCGGTTAGGGCGTGATGGTATGCGTCAAACCGATAAAGAAATCGTCAAAATTATGATGAATGAATAATAAAATGAAAACGCATTATGCGTTTTTATACTAATGTGTATAGATACAAAATTTGCTTTAATTTTATTTATCGGTATAAAGGCCTTTAATACAATGTAAATTATTTTATCAAACCAGCCCAGTTGGTCTTTTAAATGGATATTTAAAAAGGTAGTGATGATGAATTAAATATTGATTTTGCTTTATAGTATTAAAAAAATAAAGGCTCACTTTAACTTGGTCAAAGTGAGCTATTTTTTTTGTTAGATTAATTATTTACCCATTTCATTCATGCTGATCATTGAAAAACTCAACGATTCTAACACTTTAATTAATGCGTTGGCAGTATCTAAGCTTGTCATGCATGAGATGTTGTTTTCTGCAGCAACACGACGAATTAAGAAACCGTCTTTGCGTGTATTTTCTTTGCTACTCATTGTATTGATAACAAAATTTACGCGGCCATTTCGAATAATATCAAGGACATTATTTTTGTTGCCTTCATCAATTTTACTTGCTTTATGCACATAAAGGCCTTCTTTTTCCAATTGTTCTGCAGTTCCCTTGGTTGCATAAATACCATATCCAATATTTGCAAAGCGTTTAGCTAACGCTATTGCTTCTTGTTTGTCTTCGTTGGCAATGGTCAATAACACGTTTCCGTGCGTCGCAACTTTAATGCCAGAAGCGACAAGTGCTTTGTATAATGCTTTTTCTAAGTTAACGTCGCTTCCTAAAGCTTCACCAGTGGATTTCATTTCTGGGCCCAACACAGTGTCCACACTTCTTAATTTAGCAAATGAGAACACAGGAGCTTTTACGAATACACGTCCCACTTCTTCGGTATGATATCCTGGAGTTAAGCCTTGTTCAATAATGGTATGGCCTAAAATTGCTTTCGTTGCAATGTAACTCATTGGGACACCTGTAATTTTTGATAAGAAAGGAACGGTACGGCTTACCGATACGAATTCCATAGTCAATGATGGTATCTTTAACTTTTTGACTGATGGTTTGAGTAGGGTATACTGAAATAGAGTCACCAGAGTGAACGCCAGCACGCTCGATATGTTCCATAATACCAGGTATATAAACATTTTCACCATCGGCAATCGCATCAATCTCTAATTCTTTACCTACAATGTATTTATCCACTAAGATTGGTGCATCATGACTAATTTCTTTGACAGCTGTTGCCATGTAGACACGTAATTCATCATCATTGTGAACAATTTCCATGGCACGTCCACCAAGCACATAGCTTGGTCTTACAAGTACCGGATATCCTATCTTTTGGGCAATAATCAAAGCTTCATCTACAGTTACAGCAGTTTCACCTTGCGGTTGAGGGATATCCAATTGATGCAACATTGCTTCAAATTCATGGCGATCTTCTGCACGGTCGATATCTTCTAAACTTGTACCTAAAATTTTTACGCCATGTTGAACTAAAGAGTCAGCAAGGTTAATTGCAGTTTGACCACCAAATTGAACAATGACACCCATTGGTTGTTCTAAGTCGATGACGTGCATTACATCTTCTGTTGTTAATGGTTCAAAGTATAACTTATCTGAAATAGAGAAGTCAGTGGAAACTGTTTCTGGATTGTTGTTGATAATAATTGCTTCATAACCTTGTTGACGCAATGTTTCCACACAATGTACGGTAGCGTAATCGAATTCAACACCTTGACCGATACGAATTGGGCCTGATCCTAATACAATGATTTTTTTCTTATCGGAGACAATGGATTCATTTTCTTGATCATAACTTGAATATAAGTATGGCGTTGCGCTTGTGAATTCACCTGCACATGTATCTACTTTTTTATAGACAGGAATTATGCCGTTGGCTTTGCGAAGATTGTATAAATCATATTCTTTCATATTCCAATTACGCGCAATGTAACTGTCTGAGAAACCGTTTTTCTTTAAAGTGCGTAATGTTTCTATATCATTTGGATGTGCCAACATTTCTTTTTCTAAATTCAATACATGTTGAATATGCGATAAGAAGAAATAATCCATTTTTGTCACATCCATGATGGTTTGCATATCATATCCATTACGTAACCATTGTGTGATAGCAAAAATACGTTCATCATCACAATTTTTAATCTTTTCAAATAACTCTTCTTTGGTTAATTCAGCTAATTCTTTCTTATAAAGATGGTCAACTTTCATTTCCAATGAACGAATTGCTTTTAAAAATGATTGTTCAAAGTTACGTCCAATGGACATTACTTCACCCGTAGCTTTCATTTGCGTTCCTAAGTGACGATCGGCATTAGGGAATTTATCAAATGGGAAGCGGGCGAATTTACTTACGACATAATCCACCGTTGGCTCAAAACATGCATAGCTTGTTTTTGTAACTGGGTTCAAAATCTCATCTAATGTTAAGCCTACGGCTAATTTAGCACTAATTTTTGCGATAGGGTAACCAGTTGCTTTAGAAGCTAATGCGGAAGAGCGAGAAACACGTGGGTTTACTTCAATGACATAGTAATTGAAGCTTTTTGGATCTAACGCCAATTGAACATTACACCCACCGCAAATTTTTAAAGCACGTATTATCTTTAAAGAAGCGCTGCTTAACATGTGGTTTTCACGGTCGGTTAATGTTTGTACTGGAGCGACAACAAAACTGTCACCAGTATGAATTCCAACAGGATCGACATTTTCCATGCTACATACAACAATTGCATTGTCGTTTGCATCACGGATGACTTCATATTCAATTTCTTTATATCCGGCAATGGATTGTTCAATTAAACATTGATGAACTGGACTAATTTTTAATCCTGCTTCACAAATATCTCGTAATTCTTCTTCGTTATCCGCAAAACCACCACCAGTGCCACCTAATGTGTAAGCTGGGCGCACAACAACTGGATAGCCTAATTGATTGCAAAAAGTAACTGCTTCTTCTACAGTGTGTACAATTGTACTTTCAGGTACTGGTTCATTGATTTCTTGCATGAGTGAACGGAATAATTCACGGTCTTCGGCACGATTGATGGCATATAAATCAGTACCTAAAACTTCGACATTGTATTCGTCTAAAATTCCGTCTTCCGCTAATTCAACAACTAAATTTAAACCAGTTTGACCACCCAATGAACCTAAGATAGCGTCGGGTCTTTCTTTGTAAATGACACGTTTTGCAAAATCTAAATTAATAGGTTCAATGTATACGCGATCGGCAATGGTGCTATCGGTCATAATTGTTGCTGGATTTGAGTTAATTAAAATAACTTCATAACCTTCTTCACGTAAGGATTGACATGCTTGGCTTCCAGCGTAGTCAAATTCTGCGGCTTGGCCAATGACAATTGGTCCACTTCCAATAACTAATATTTTATGGATGTCGTTACGTCTAGGCATGGATATCTCCTTTCATAATCATTTCTACAAATTTTTCATAGTAGCCTTGATTCAATTCAGGATAGAATTGAACGCCAAAACAAGGGTGATAACGATGTTGAATGCCTTCACAACTTTGATCATTTAAACTTCGGTGAGTCATTACTAAATCAGTAGTTTCAATACTTTCGCTATCAATGGCAAAAATATGATTTTGTTGGGTAATTAATACTTTGTTCGTGGCAATATCTGTCACTGGAACATTTGCACCATGATGACCAAAACGCATCTTTTCTACTTTTCCACCACAAGCTAAGGCAATTAATTGAGCACCTAACCCAATACCAAAGAGTACTGTTTTTCCAAGTAATTGGCGAATTAATCCAACGTGTTGATATAAACTGTTTGGATCTCCTGGGCCACTGGATAAAACAACGCCATCGGGATGGAATCCCATAATCGTTTCATAACTAGCGTCATATGGAACGACGATTAAATCTAATCCAAGATTACTTAAATCTCTTAATGTACTTAAACGTGCACCAAAATCTACTACCACTACTTTTTTACCGTGGTTTGGAATAGGGAATACTTTTGCAGTCGATACACGTGCGACTTGATTAGTATCCAATGGTGTTGATTTTAATAAGTTTACTAAGGCATCAACATCTGCATCACCATTGGCAAGAACTGCTTTCATTACACCATTATCACGAATTTTACGTGCAATTGCACGTGTATCCACATCATAAATACCTGGAATATTTTCTCGCTTTAAGAAACTGTCTAACGTTTCTTTACTGCGCCAATTGCTTGGTGTATCGCAATAATCTTTACAAACAAAACCAAAGATGGAGGAATCGATACTTTCATAATCATCGCGATTAATGCCATAATTTCCAATTAAAGGATAGGTCATCATGACAATCTGACCGCAATAAGCGTTATCTGTTAAAATTTCTTGATAACCTGTCATTGATGTATTAAATACTAATTCACCAATGCGAAAATTATCACAGCCGAATCCTTGACCACGGTAAACACTACCGTCTTCTAATATTAATAATCTTTCCATGTTTATCCTTTCATTACCGTTCGACCTTTAACGATCGTTTCTTTTATTTTACATTTTACTGAGTAACCATTAAATGGTGTATTTTTACCCATGGAATAAAAGTCATTACTGTTGATTGTGGTATCACAATGCGTATCCAATAAGATAATATCGGCTTGATACGCTTGTTTTAATTCACCAATGTTGCATAAGCCAAAGCGTTTTGCCGGAGCAGTGGACATCCAGTTAACTAATTGCGCTAAACTCCAGCGTTTTTGCTTAACAACAAATTCACTGTAAAGTAGGGCAAAACTTGTTTCTAAAGAAACGATACCAAAAGGTGTTTTGTCCATTGAACGATTTTTTTCTTGCTCAGTATGGGGTGCATGGTCATTGGCAATAAAATCTAAGGCACCAGATTCTAACCCTTGAATTAAAGCCATGCGATCTTCATGGCTTCTTAAAGGTGGGTTCATTTTCCAATTTGGTCCCTTTACATCCTTATCTTCGAGTAATAAATGATGGGCAGTTACTTCACCACTCACATTTAAACCTTTAGCCTTTGCATTTCGTAAGCTTTCCACACTTTCTTTGGCACTAATATGGCAGCCATGGTAGGCACAATCAATTTGGCTAACGAGATCTAAATCACGTTGCAATTGTTTGTATTCACATTCACTGGGAATGCCAATCCATCCATGTTGTTTCGCATAGTCGCTTTCGTGCACGCTTGCACCAGGTAAGCGATAGTTCATATCTTCGGTATGAGCAACAATCATGCAATCATTTTCCCTTGCTTGCAGCATTGCCTTTTCCATGATGGATTCATTGGCTACGCCTACCCCATCGTCACTAAACCAATGAATACCTAATTGTTTGATAGCTTCCATGTCAACTACTGATTTACCTGCTTCACCTGTTGTAATGCAGGCATAAGGGTAAGTATTAACGATGGATTTATCTTGAATTAATCGTTGATATTGTAGAATAGTTTCTACATTATCCGGAAAAGGAACAACATTAGGCATGGCAAATATTGTGGTAAAGCCACCGGCAGCAGCAGCTTTACTTCCGGTTTCAATTGTTTCTTTTTCGCTATGTCCAGGTTCTCTTAAATGAACATGCACATCCACCAATCCTGGTAATACGGTTAAACCAGTTGCATCAATGATTTCACAATCTGTGTTAAGATTTTCACCGATTTTTACAATGGTTTGATCTTCTATTAAAATATCACAATGTTTTAGACTTCCATCAATGAGTGCTTGTCCATTTTTAATTAATCGCATGGATTCTCCTTAAATGGTTCAAATCCAAACGCACGTTTAATAACTGCTTTTCTTACAAGTACACCGTTGCTCATTTGTTGGAAAATCCGTGACTTTTCACTTTCTACTAAATGATCTGCAATCTCTACGCCACGGTTAACGGGTGCTGGATGCATGATAATGGCTTTCTCTTTCATTAATGCATAGCGTCGATCATTTAAACCATATTTATCTAAATAAGTGGCATCATCCATATCTTTTAATGATGCGCCTCTTTCTTTTTGAATACGCAACATCATGACAACGTCTGCCCATTGGCATGCTTGATCAAAGTCCATTGTTGGATAACCTTCCCGTTGCCATTCTTCTGGCCCACTAAAGACAACATTGGCACCTAATTTTTCCAACGCCTGTTTATTGGATGCAGCAACTCGTGAGTGTTGAATATCACCAGCAATCACAACATTTAAGTTTTTAAATGTACCAAATTCATTGTACATAGTTAATAAATCCAATAAACATTGCGTTGGATGGTTACCTGCGCCATCCCCAGCATTTAATATTGGAATGTTAATGGTTTTTAATTCATCAAAGTAAGCATCTTGGGGATGACGAATAACGACAACGTCATAACCAATTGCTTCAAATGTTTTAACCGTATCATACAAAGTTTCACCTTTGGTGACACTGGAAGACGATGCATTGAAGTCGGCAACTTGACATCCTAATTGGTATTCTGCACTTTCGAATGAAAAATGTGTACGTGTTGATGGCTCAAAAAAAAGATTAGCAACTAAAGCTTTTCGCTTTGGCAATTGCCAATCCTTGAAAGAACTATTAAAACAACGCGCGTCAGATAGAATACTTAAGATTTCATCAGCCGATAAATCTTGCATGGATAATAAAGAATTTCGATTCACGTTATATCCTCCTGCTACTATATATTTGGTTAGTTATAATTAAATCTAACCAAACCGCTACTATAATTTTAGCATGGTTAGATTAATTTAAAAATATGTAATGTGTATTTTGTCGATATCAGTTTTTGTTGATATCTTAGGCGGTTGATTTAGGATTTTGAGTATAATCATTTTTAATTATGAAAAAGTATTGCTGATTTAATAATTTTAAAAAACAGATCCCTAAATAAGAGGAAATTAATTGTAATTATATCTTCAACGATCATCTTTTAAAAAACATATTTGTACGATAAAAAGTATGTATAATGGGTGGCATGTCAGTTTATATAGATACTATTAAATTTGGAATCGTTGTCTTTCCGATCATTGCAGCATTGATTACATTGCCGTATTTACTATGGCATTACCATAGATATGGGGCATTACCATTTGTGCGTGTTTTAATTGTCTATTCTTTTGTCCTGTATTTATTAATCGCTTATTTTTTAGTAATCTTACCCTTACCTTCACGAAGTGAAGTAATGTATATAACCACACCAACAAAGCAATTGGAAGTGTTTCATTTTATTGATGGATTAAAACAAGGAATTGCGGAAGTAGGGTACCGTCAATTGTATAAAACACCGGTATTTTATACAACTTTCTTAAATGTATGCTTAACGATTCCTTTTGGTGCCTATTTAAAGTTTTATTTTAAAAAAGGATTTTTTACAACAATCTTTTATACATTCTTATTGAGTTTATTTTTTGAATTAACACAATTGACTGGATTATATTTTATTTATCCACGTCCTTATCGTTTATTTGATGTGGATGATTTGATTGTTAATACGTTAGGTGCAATTCCTGGATTTATATTGGGATGGTTTATATCATTTATTATGCCAAATATTCATCAAGTTAATGACGCAGCCTTTGTTAAAGGAAGGCATGTTTCGCTATTAAGACGGTTTGTATCCTTCTGCTTAGATGGATTTATCGTATTAAGTTTTAGCTTGGCATTAAGTCGAATATTCCCAATTGATTGGAAGATAATATTAGCAGTAATGGTATTTATCTATTACTTTCTCATTCCATGCAGTGAAGGACAAACGATTGCTAATATGATATTAAATATTCGTATTGTGGAAGAAGAAGGAAACTTCATGCATTTAAAGACAATGCTTATACGACAAGTATTATTCTTTATTGAAATTATATTGATTCCACTAGTGTTAAGTGGAATGGTTGTATGGAAATTAAAAGGATTAGAAGGAAAGTTCGCCATTATTTTAATGTTACTTTTCTTATTTGCACTTTTTATTTATTACTTGGTCATTGCGGTAAAGATGACATTTCAAAAAGCATTATTCTATGATAAGGTATCCCATTCTATGATGGTATCTACCATTAAAAAACGTAAAACTTGAAAAAATAACAATAACTACTGCCAGATAATAGCCATTTGTTGTTTGTGCGGTTAAATAAACATAGCAAAAAACAGGAATCAAAAGAATTCTTAGGTAACAAATTAGATTTAGAATAGTTATCAAGTCTTTCTTACGCTTGATAATTTTCATAAAAGCGCTTTCGTTTAATAGTTCTAATAGGAACTATTTCTGCATTTAGTGTAACGTAAGTTTACGGGAATATTATGGGTTTAATAAGTCAAGTTATCTTATTTTCCCTAAATGTAAAAATTAAGAAATAGTTAAGATTTATCACCTGTTAATGTTTATATTAACAACTTATAGTGTTGACTGGGTGATGAATATGGCAGTTAAATTAACGAAAGCATTGACCATTACTGCGACATTATTATTAGTCTGTTTATTCGCGTACTTGGCAGTGAATGGGTATTTAGTAGATCAAAATAAGATGGAATGGTTATTAATGCAATGTGGAATATTTGCGCCGCTGGCATTTGTTGCTTTTCAAATTATTCAAGTGGTAATACCTATTATACCTGGAGGTATGAGTAATACTGTTGGGGTAATCCTATTTGGACCGTTGGAAGGATTTATCTATAATTATTTGGGACAAATGATTGGTTCAATCATTGCATTTTTGTTGGTAAAGAAATATGGTAAGGCATTCATTTTAAAATTTGTGGATCGTAAAACATTTGATAAATACATTACTTGGTTAGATAAAGAGAAATGGTTTGACATTTTATTTGCCATTGCTATCTTTATCCCAGGATTACCGGATGATGCAATCTGTATGATTGCGGCATTAACAAATATGTCATTATTAAAATTCACTGCAATAAATGCATTATGCAAACCAATGATGTTAGTTGTTTATTCCTTTGGGGTAACACAAGTATTACAATGGATGTCAGGAATAGTGGGTTAAGTTATGCAACATACAATATTACTCGTTGAAGATGAACAAGGAATACGCGAAACCATTCGAGTTTTTTTACAAAAGTAATTGAGGCAGAAAATGGGCGTGAGGGGTTAGCGTTATTAACGAAAGAAACGATACATTTAGCGATTGTGGATATAATGATGCCGGTAATGGATGGTATTACCATGGTAATCAAACTTAGGCAAGACTATGATTTCCCGATAATCTTTTTAAGTGCGAAAAGTGAAGATTTAGATAAAATAACGGGCTTAAATGTCGGGGCAGACGATTATGTGACGAAGCCATTTGAACCAATGGAGTTGATTGCTCGAGTGAATTCAAATTTACGCCGCTATGATCAAATTCTTCAGTTAAAACAAGGGAATCAAATAAATGAAGACAATAAAGTATTACAAGTTGGGGATTTAGTATTAAATACAGAAACAAAAGAAGTGACAATTCGTAATCAACCATTACATTTAACGTTAAAAGAATATAAGATATTGGAACTTTTAATGCAAACGCCGGGAAGAATATATTCCAGTGAACAAATTTATGAAAAGGTTTGGAACGAAGAGGCCGTTAATACCGATACGATCATGGTACACATTCGTAAACTACGTAAAAAAATAGAATTGGATACGCATAATCCTGAATATATAAAAGTAGTATGGGGTATTGGGTATAAAATGGAGAAAATGTAATGAAGAAAGGCAAAATCATCTTTTCAATTCTTTTTACACTGCTGTTAACCACATTGGGTGCTTCGTGTGTAAGTCTTTACGATAATGCAAGAGAAAATAATCGTTATCAATACGACTACGTTGTGCAATATTATCAAGAAGAATTTCAATTAATGAGCATGCAATTGGCAAGTCAAATGGATACGGATTATCAACCGCTAACTTTTGGTGCATCGCTATCTAACGATGAAAAAGAATATCTGATCAGTGAATGGGATTTTGCGTTGCAACGTGCCAATAATTATTTAACAACGGATGAACAATTGTTTTACATTGCGAAAAGTTTGGATGGTGAAGTATTAACCAATCTAAAATCACCGATTGATTCAATTGATTATGCGGATTATGGTTTAAATGTGACGGTAAGTTTTGATAGCCAAGGAAATTGTCAAGCAAGTGGTGATCAAGCATATGGTCTGTGTAATATATTATCGTTAGATAATTACATTGGTTATTATGATCATATTGGCTTTCAGAAAGTGACTTTGAATAATCCAACGAACCTTTCCGTTACGTATTTAATACCTAAAAATGTGACGACATTTACAGGAATTTTTGGCGAATTAGATTCATGGACGATGTATAACGGATTAACCCTTACGCTTTGTTTGGTGAGTTTAGCTATCTTATCTGTAGTGCTTGTTATTTACCCTATGCGTTATGTGAGTTTATGCAATCCGTTTAAAATTGTGTGTGCTTGGTCCTTTGAATGGAACTTTATTATTTGGTCAATTGTTTTAACTTTTTTGTATAGTGGATTAATTGTTTTAGTAGGGACAAGCATCAATGGTCAATTACTGTATATCGTGAATGGTTTTGGATTGAATATATCGAATAATCTACTAATGATTATTAATATTGGTTATTGGATGTTGACCCTGTTATGCAGCAGTGTGGTGATCTATTTATTGAAATATATTATTGTCAGTGGTCCAATTCATTATATTAAAGAACATACTGCATTTGTTTGCTTATTACGTTGGATACGTAATAAATTGATTTCATTTACCACCGTTGATATTGATAAAACCATTGCAAAGAAACTATTAACCATTGCATTTATAAATAGTGGGATGATAATTTTCTGTGCGTTTATTAATCCAAGTGTTGGTTTACTTGTAGCCATTATTTATTCGCTTATTAGCCTGGTATTTGTTTATAAAAAAGGGATTGAAGTGCAAGATAACTACCATCAATTAATGAATGCCATAGAGTGCATAATTACCCAAGACTTTGATTCCATTGATGAAAAAGAATTGGGAATCTTTGCTTCCAGTAAATTGCAATTAATGGAATTAAGTGATAATGTCCAAAATGCAATTAGTGAACAAGTGAAATCGCAAAAGCTTAAAACAGAATTGATTAGTAATGTATCCCATGATTTAAAAACACCGTTAACTTGTATTAAAAATTACATTGCGCTATTGGATGATGATAAGTTAAATGACGAAGATCGTAAGCATTACGTGGAACAATTAAAACTTTATGCCAACCGATTAAAACGATTAATTGAAGATTTATTTGAAATTAGTAAAGTCGATAGTGGAAATATTCAATTGAATTATCAAGCATTGGATATTGTGTCATTATTGGAACAAGTAATGGTAGAAAATGAAGATTTATTAGAAACCAAACATATCGAAATCATTAAAAAACTACCTGCAGATAAAATCATTCTAAATTTAGATAGTGATAAAACCTATCGTATATTTGAAAACTTATTTACTAATATTAGTAAATATGCCTTATCTAATTCCAGAGCATACATCAGTATCACTTCAACCAATGACGAAGTATTAATTGAATTTAGTAACATAAGTGAACAACCCATGGACTTTACTGCGCAAGAAATCACTGAACGCTTTGTACGTGGTGATAAATCACGGAGTCAACAAGGTTCTGGCTTAGGTTTAGCCATTGCCCGCTCATTTACTGAAGTGCAAGGAGGAACCTTTAACTTGTCCATTGACTGTGATTTATTTAAAGCTGGAGTAAGTTTTCCATTAAACAGTCAATAAAACGCACAAAGCGTTGAGTGAAGTAAGTAAAAAGTGTTTAGTTGCTTGTTAAGCAATTGAACACTTTTTCTTTAGATATTGTTAAGAATTGTTAAAGCTTAGAGTTAAGGTATCTTGCTTAAACTCAACATGGAGGTTGAGTTATGGCAATTATTTGGGGGAGTGTTATTAGTTATATAGCGATTAGCCTATTCTTTTATTACTATTTATATCGTTTTAGCTTAGATATAAGAATGCATATAGTGTTAAGTTTTGTGATGGGATTATTGGGTATTAATATTCATTCCACATTATTTATGTTAATGCTTCATTTTGTTGTATTGACGTTAATTATGGATAGTATTCTTTGCATATTTCATGTTAGGCAACCTACAAAATATAAATATTATGTGTTCTTTCCGTTTTCGTTATTCCTATCATTAGCATTCATTCTTTATGGTACATGGAATATGCATACGATTGTAAGAAAACAATATAATATCCAAGCATCGCAAACCTTATCTAAACCGTATCGTATTGTTTTAATGGCTGATATGCATTATCCAACCAATCTTACCAGTAGTGAATTAAGTGAATTATTGAATCGTATTTGTAGTGAAGAAGGGGATGCATTAATTCTTGCTGGGGATATGATAGATGAGTTTACCAGTGAAAAAGAAATAAAAGATTTATATAATCAACTTTCTGTTTTAGCAAAGGATATACCCGTAATATATGTATTGGGTAATCATGATAATGGTATTTATGGAACACAGTCCATTGATGATGATACCTTAGAAGAAATTATTGAAAGTTATGGCATGATTTGTTTAAGGGATTCCAGTTATTTTATCAATGATGAATTATTAATTATTGGTCGGGATAATTATAAAAATAAAGCACGTAAAAGTATTGATGAATTAACTCAACATATCAACAATAATACGTTTAATATTATGGTTGACCATAAACCAATGGAACTAATTCAAACTTCACTGCATTCCATTAATCTTCATCTTTCCGGTCATACCCATGGGGGTCAAATATTTCCAATGTATTACTTGTATGAAGTATTCAATATCAATGAACTTAACTATGGTCTTGCTTCCTATAATCAAATGAAAGCTATCAATACCAGTGGTGTTGCAGGTTGGGGGTTTCCAGTACGTACACAATTTAATAGTGAATATGTAGTGATTGATATCAATTGAAAAAATTCATTAACTTACTATTCTGACTTTCAAATCTTTATGAAAAAAACTTCCCAAGTGGGAAGTTCTAAAATGTTATGGTTAATTGAATGATAACTGTAAATGTTAATTATTTTTATTGGATTGTTTATGACGGTGGATGTAATATTCATCGTCTTTTTTGAAGTTATAGTATGGAGATACTTTTTGAGTGGTTACTCCACAGAGTTTAAAGTCTTGCAATTCTTCATCAATGGTGCGTTCATCAGTAATTAAATAATTAAACGCGGTACATGGGGCGACAGTGAATTGATGGGGGTGATTGATTTTGGTGGCGTCGGCAAGAAGGAATGTAGGGCCGGCGGTTCGTTCGATCATGGTAACGTTGACGGCCACTTCACTTAAGATAGCTGTTGTCATGCCGGTATTCATTTCAAAACCAGAGCAACCTAAAAAGGATTTGTTGGCAGTTACTTTATGCAATGTCGCTAAAGTGAAGTCGCCGACCATGCTTTCTTTAGGTATGCGCAACTCACCACCAGTAAGTACGATTTGTAAGTTGGGATCATGGTCTAAAAAGATAGCTTTGGCATTGTTAGTGATAACAGTTACTCGTTTATTAGTGATGTATTTAATCATTAATAATGCAGTTGAAGAAGTGTTAATAAAGATAGTATCGCCTTCTTCCACAAAATTAGCGGCATATTTAGCGATGGCATGTTTATGGGCTTCATTATTGTTTTCGTCGTTATCGTCCACAAAGGATTGAATTAGACGGGCACCGCCGTAATATTTTTGAATGGCACCTAAATCTTCCCAATATTGTAAATCACGTCGAATGGTAAGTGGAGTAACATTGAGCTCGTTGGCCAGTGTATTGACATCCACGCTACCGTGGGTTTGAATGCGCTGCATAATTAACTTTCGTCGTGCATCGACGATTTCCTTACTCATTTTCATAAATTAATTCCTTTCGTGGCGATTAACGAAGTGCCGTTGATTTGATTTAATTGCTTTAGATGGCTTTGCGTAAATGATATATCTTTTGCTTTGGTGCCGATACCAACACAAATTGCATGGTATTGAACCATTTCTCTAGGATTCATGTAAGTAGTATCTACTTTCTTTAATAGATTGATGCTTTGTTTAATGTCTTGACGCATAAATTGATACATACCATCCAGTTGGTCCCAATTAAATAATGGAGAGACTTTCATGCCTTTAACTTTGCTTTCTTTCATCCGAATAATTTTTTGGTATTCAATCTTGCCAGTTGCTTCGTCATTAGTTAAAAAAGCAATAAAGAATTGACTGTAATGATAAATGAGTAATTGATCTAGGGTGCTATGGAAGAATTTATCGTTTGTTGCTAATAAGCGTTTAGTTGTCTCAATATTCAATTCATCCATGGCGCACAATGTGTCAAAAAGAATACGACTGTTGCGGTAAGCATGAGCAAAATCTTTTGTCATTAAAAAATCAAAAGTTTGCGTAGCTTGTTTCGGATTGCAATCATAGGCTAATTGCTTAATGGCTTTTTCGTATAAGTGTTTTAGGAATTCACTGTATAATGCAAAGCCAAGAATAACTATTAATAGGATTAGATACATAATTTTATACGATGTTTTATCCGTATTAACGATATTGTAAATGATCAATAATGCAAATAGTGCATAAAATATATAAGAAATGATGCGGTTTGCTTGGGGACTGAGTTGTAATTTGCGGAATACTCTTGACATAAAAAACCTCCTTTATGATTAATACAATTCAATTGTATGCACAAACGTTCGTATCGTCAACTTTGAACGAACATAAAATAAATCATAAAAGTTATGTAAGCGTATAACAAATCATATAAATTATAAAACGTTCGTAAAACTGTATTGTTAAGGATTTGTTAACCGATTATCATGTAAGCGTTAATTAACTAGAGGTTAATGTAAGGAGGAAACATGGCAAAGGTTGATGAAATTACACGCGAATCTTGGATCTTATCCACTTTTCCAGAATGGGGAACTTGGTTAAATGAAGAGATTGAAAATGAAGAAGTAAAACCAGGTACGGTCGCAATGTGGTGGCTTGGTTGTACCGGAATTTGGTTTAAAACACCTGGTGGAGCCAATGTTACAATTGATTTATGGGCAGGTAATGGTAAACGTACCCATGGGGATGGAAAAATGAAAGTTGGCCATCAAATGGCTAACATGTGTGGATGTCGGGATATGCAACCCAACTTACGTGCCGTACCATTTGTAATTGATCCATTCGCTATTAAACAAGTGGATGCAGTATTGGCAACACATTATCATCAAGATCATATGAGCGCTGAATATGCGGCCCATGTATTGCAAAGTAAGATGATGACAACTGATGAAAATGGAAAAGAAATCCCAGTACCATTTATTGGTCCAAAAAAATCAGTGGAATTATGGCAAAAATGGGGAGTCCCTGCCGATCGTTGCATTACTGTAAAACCAGGCGATACAATTAAAATTAAGGATATTGAAATTGTTGCTTTGGATTCGTTTGATCGTACGTGTATCACAACTACGGACTCACAGGGCCCGGATAGAGAAGATTTAGCTGGTAAGTGTCCAACGGATATGGATGAAAAAGCCGTTAACTACTTAATCAAAACACCGGGTGGAAATATCTATCACAGTGGAGACTCGCATTATTCTATTTATTATGCAAAACATGGAAAGGATTATGATATCGATGTTGCCTTTGGCTCGTATGGTGAAAATCCGGTGGGTATGCAAGATAAGATGACCAGTGTGGATATTCTTAGAATGGCAGAATGTTTAAAAACTAAAGTGGTAATTCCAATTCATTATGATGTATGGACAAATTTCAAAGCTGATCCAAAAGAAATCATGATGTTATATAATTATAAAAAACATGCATTGGATTACCAATTCCATCCGTTCATTTGGGATGTTGGTGGAAAATATGTTTATCCAACGGATAAAGATAAATATGAATATCATTACCGTCGTGGTTTTGAAGATTGCTTTACTGAAGAACCAAACGTTCCTTATCGCAGTGTATTGTAGGAAATGATTATGCTAAAAGAAATTGTAGAAAATGGATATTATAGTTTTCACACAGCGTTTGATAATTGGGAAGATGCTGTGAAAGCAAGCTATCAACCATTATTAGATAAAACTGTGGTTGAACCATGTTACGTAGATGCTGTGGTTGAATGCATTCATAAATATGGTCCTTACATTGTTATTGTCCCAGGCATTGCAATGCCGCATTCAACCGAAGGGGCGCTTGGTTGCAATGGAACAGCGGTTTCATTCATGAAGGTCGAAAACGAAGTGGATTTTGATCCAAAGGATGAAGATAAAAAAGCACGTTTATTCTTTTCACTCGCAGCTACTGATCATGAAAAGCATTTAGCCAATATCCAAGGTTTAATGGATACTTTAATGAATGATGATATTGTAGAGGCGTTAAATAAAGCAACTTGCTTAGAAGATTTAAAAGCAATCGCAGAAAAATTTGAATCATAATTTAGGAGATAGAAAAATGGAATTTATAATGAGCATATGGGAGTTCTTCGCGAATAACATACTGACCCAACCGGCATATTTTATTGGATTAATTGTATTTATTGGTTACTTATTGCTTAAAAAGCCAATTTATGATGCATTGGCTGGATTTATCAAAGCGACAGTTGGATACATGATCCTATCTGTTGGTTCGGGTGGATTAGTAAATAACTTTAGACCAATCTTAGTTGGCTTAAAAGAAAGATTTAATTTACATGCAATGGTTATTGACCCATATTTTGGACAAAATGCGGTAACTGAAGGGTTAATGGAACAATTTGGACGTACTTTCTCACAAGTAATGTTGTTATTGTTAATTGCGTTTATTATGAACTTAGTGTTAGTTCGTTTGAAAAAATGGACTAAAATGCGTGCAGTATTTACAACAGGTCACGTTCAAATGCAACAAGCATCCACTGCATTCTGGTTAATCTTATTCTGCTTTCCTAAATTAGGTGAAACACCAATTCTTATTTTAATGGGACTTGTTTTAGGGTTGTATTGGGCAGTTGGTAGTAACTTAACAGTGGAAATAACGCAAGAATTAACGGAAGGTGGCGGTTTCGCTATTGCTCACCAACAAATGTTTGGTATTGCACTAGTTGGTAAAGTTGCTGAAAAGATGAAAAGTAAAGGGGAACATACGAAACGTTTGGATGATTTAAAATTCCCTGGTTTCTTATCCATCTTTAATGAAAACATGGTAGCGACATCTATATTAATGTTTGCCTTCTTTGGAACAATCTTAGTTGTATTGGGTAAAGATTATTTAGTTGAAGCTGGATTCTTGGCTGCAAATAAGAACTTCTTCTTCTATACAATGACAACAGCGTTAAACTTTGCAGTTTACTTAGCTATTTTACAATTGGGTGTTCGTACTTTCGTTACTGAATTAACGAATTCATTCCAAGGTATCGCCAATTCATTGTTACCAGGTGCTGTTCCAGGTATCGATTGTGCCGCAGTGTTTGGGTTTGGTAGCTCTAATGCGGTTACAGTGGGCTTCTTAATGGGGGCTTTGGGACAATTTATTGCGATTGCAATTCTTATTTTAATGAAATCTCCAACATTGGTAATTGCAGGTTTCGTTCCTGTATTCTTTGATAACGCTGTATTTGCGGTTTATGCTGACTATAAAGGCGGTATTAAAGCCGCATTATTGTTACCATTTATCTCTGGTTTAATTCAAGTATTTGGTTCTGCATTAATCGCTGGATGGGTAGGTTTAGCCGAATATGGCGGTTACTTAGGTATGTTTGACTGGGCAACAGTATGGCCTATGTTTACTGTGGTAATGAAATTCTTAGGTTTTGCAGGTGTAGCAATTGTTGTGTTAGTGTTAGTGGCAATTCCACAAATTCAATACCGCAAACACCCAGATACATACTTCTTAATTACAGAAGACTATGATGCTTATTTAGAAAAAATGGCAGAAAAAACGCGTAAGCGAAAAGGAAGGTATATAAATTATGGCTAAATTAAAATTATTGGTATGTTGTGGCAATGGTGCTGGAACTAGTATGATGATCAAATTAAATGTCGAAAAAGTGACAAAAAAGATGGGCTTGGATGTTGCTGAAATTCACCATTGTGCAGTGAGTGAAGGAAAATCTGCTGCAGGTAACTATGATGTTGTGCTTTGTTCAAAAAACTTTATGCCAATGTTTGAAGACGCAAAAAAACGTGGAACAAAAATCGTTGGACTAAAAAATGTAATGTCAGCGAAAGAAATTGAAGACGGTCTACAAGCGGTTTTAGGTGAATAAAAACATGAAAGCTGCCTTGGGCAGCTTTCATTTGGTTTAAATGGAGATAAAAATGAAATTTGAGAAGAAAATATTGGATGAAATGAAACGATGCTATTGCGCTAGCAATATTGAATTTGATGGTGTAAATCATTTGTTATTGGCCAGTGAAGATCCAAATGTTGCTTGCAATATGTATTGGGGAGAAAACTTTGAAAACAAGCAAAATGTATGGACGCAACCGGGTGGATGCATGTCTATTGTTCCAATTCCTGGCAAAGCGAAAGAATTTTTAGCTGTGCAAGAATTCTATTTAAAAGTATCCCCTTCATTGGCTAAAATTGTGCATGGTAAATACATTGATGGTATTTGGGTTGTAAATGATGTAATAAGTTTACCTTACATTCATCGTTTTGGAATTATGCAAGCAAAAGATAATCTTTACCTGATTGCAGCAACGATTGCTGAAAGTAAAGAAAATAAGGAAGATTGGTCAAAAGCTGGAAAGATTTATACGGCGGTTTTACCTAATGATTTAAATCAAGGCGTTAAATTGGAAGTGTTGGAAGATGGTTTGTTTAGAAACCATGGTTTCTGGCAAACCAAAATTAATGGAAATGATGTGTGCTTCTTTGGAAGTGATCAAGGTATTTTAAAAGTAACCTTAACTCAAGATGGGCAATTTGTTAAAGAACATATTTTAGATGGCAATATTGGAGAAATTGCTACAGTAGATATTGATCAAGATGGTGAATTAGAAATCATGACGATTGAACCATTCCATGGGAATCAAATTAATATTTATAAAAATATTGCGGGTAAATACCAAAAAGTATGGACATACGATAATGAAATTGATTTTGCACATACATTAGTTGGTGCTACGTTAGCAAATCAGCCGTGTTTTGTTGCGGGAGTACGTCGCAAGGATGCCGAATTGTTTGTAGTTACCTATGAAAATGGCGAATATAAAACAACGCTTGTGGATAAAAATGTTGGACCAGCCAATATTTGCGTAGTAAATGAAACAAATCGGGACATTATCGTTGCGGCAAATCATACAGCAGCACAAGCAACTATCTATATCGTAAAGGAAGACTAATATGTTAGAAACATTAAAAGAACGTGTATTAAAAGCAAATTTATTATTACCGAAATATGGATTAATTACGTTTACATGGGGTAATGTAAGTGAAATTGATCGCGAAAAAGGAATTGTTGCGATTAAACCAAGTGGTGTTGAATACGATCAAATGAAAGTGGATGACATTGTGTTGGTAGATTTGGATGGGAATGTAGTGGAAGGAGACTTTCGACCAAGTTCTGATTTGGATACACACTTAATCTTCTATCGTACGTGGGAAAGTGTGGGCGGTGTTGTTCATACCCATTCACCAATGGCCACAAGTTTTGCACAAGCTGGGAAAGATGTGATTCCATTAGGCACGACACAAGCAGATTATTTTCATGGGGCAATTCCTTGCACTCGATTAATGCGTACTGAAGAAATTCAAGGTAAATATGAGGCAGAAACAGGAAACGTAATTGTGGAAGAGTTTAACCGACGTGGTATTGATGCTTCACGTGTACCTGGTGTGTTGGTTCATTCCCATGGACCATTCACATGGGGAAAAGATGGATTTGATGCAGTCCATAATGCAGTCGTTTTGGAAGAATGCGCTAAAATGAATGCTGTATCTACGTTACTTTGCAATAATGCCATTGAACCAATGCAACAAGCGTTATTGGATAAACACTTTAACCGTAAACATGGTCCAGGAGCATATTATGGGCAAGCAAAATAAACCCTACCAGTTGGGATTATATGAAAAAAGTATGCCCAATACGCTTACTTATGAAGAAAAACTAAAACTAACAAAAGCTTGTGGCTTTGATTATATGGAAATCAGCATTGATGAAAGTGATGAAAAGTTAGCGCGATTAGATCAAGATCCAGCTGTTATTAAAACGGCTATTGAAAAAACAGGTGTACCAATTTTATCTATGTGTTTAAGTGGGCACCGTAAATACCCCTTGGGGAGTCATGATGCCGCCATTGTTAAGCGTAGTTTAGAAATCATGGAAAAAGCAATTGAATTAGCCAGTGCAATTGGCGTTAGAATCATTCAATTAGCAGGCTATGATGTTTACTATGAACAAGGAGATTTATTGACACGACAACGCTTTGAAATTAATTTAAAAAAATGTTGTGAAATGGCAGCAGCAAAAGGAATAATTTTGGGTTTTGAAACAATGGAAACACCATTTATGGATACCGTAGGTAAAGCAATGCGATATGTTGATACCATCAAAAGCCCTTATTTAGGTGTTTATCCAGACATAGGGAATTTAAAAAATGCATCGCTACTTTATAATATCCCAGTAAATGAAGATATAATGATTGGAACTGGGCATATCTTTGCTGCACATTTAAAAGAAACTGTTCCTGGGAAATATCGTGAAATTCCATTTGGAACTGGCCATAGTGAATACATAAGTAATATCACTACATTGGCGCGTTTAGGTGTGCGTTTATTTGTTGGGGAATTCTGGTATGTGGGCAATGATGATTATGTTCAAGTAATTGAACATGCCAATGAATTCTTGCGAGAAAAATTAGATAGTGTTTTCCATGATTAAGAACAATATTAAACTCGTAGTAGCGGACTTGGATGGGACACTATTGCATGATGATAAATCCATGGATCGTTTAATTGTTGAGTTTCTCAATAACCATCAAAACATTAAGTTTACGATTTGTTCTGGGCGAAACTATCATATTGTGCAGGATATAGTTGCATCATTGGATATTCAATTACCCTATATATTAAATAATGGTGCGAATATGTGGCAACAAGGTAAATGCTTATATAATGCCAGTATCAATGCTGTACAATTAGCCCATGCATTTTATATCCTTGGGCAAAATCATGTGTCTTATATTGCTTATACGAATGCATCGATTTATGTATTTGGGGATATTGAACCTTTGCGACGATTTATTAAGCGATTAGAAGGTAAATGTGAGATTATCTATAATGCGTCAAACCAAGATATTCGAGATCAAGACATATATAAAGTGGTGATGATTGATTCACGAATGAAAGATATAGCACCGTTAATTAATCAACATTGCAATGAATTGAGTTGTGTGCAAAGTGAAAATGATGTTTATGCGATCAATAGTAAACTGGCCAGTAAGGGTAAAACATTGCAAATATTAATGAATATGATGAATCTAACGAAAGATGAAGTATTGGTTTTTGGTGATAACTACAATGATATCCCAATGTTTGAAGTTGGTGTTGGGGTGGCTATGGGTAATGCATACGATAGTGTGAAACAAAAGGCCCGATATATTGCAAAATCGAATAATGAAGATGGTGTATCGGCTTTCTTAAAAGAATTATTTCATTAATAAAAATCCATTGCATAATTATGCAATGGATTTTTGTTCATCAATTTGAATCATTCGTTCAATTAAAACAAGTAGCGATGGTTTAATGGTAGCAATGGGAGCTGGAACTTCCTTAATGATAGAAGAATAACAAACAGAGCCGACCATCTCTATAATAATAAAGACAATGTTAATTACTTGATCACGAGTATATTTTTCTTTTAAATTGGCATCTTCAATAACTTTGTCCAACAAAGATGAAAAGCGTGTCGTTTCTTCGTTTAGTTGTTGTGTGGTTAATGGGAAGATAAAATTGCGTTGTAATATTTCTAACATATCTTTGTTTTCTGTAAAGAAATCAATTAAATAGTTAGCAAAAAACAGTGCTCTTTGATTAAACGTTGGATAGTTTTGTTCCAATGTGATTTTAAATGCATCTTCCAAAATAGTAAGGCAATGGTGATCGACAAGGGCTTTTAAAATATCCTCTTTATCTTTAAAATATAAATAGAAAGTACCCTTGGCAACATGCGCCTTGTTGACGATATTATCGATGGAAGTTTGATGATATCCGATTTCGGTAAAGCATTGATAAGCAGCGGTTAATAACCGTTGCTTTTTTTCGATTTTTTTAGATTGAATTTTATTTTTTGTTTCCATAACAGTTCCTATTTTATGCAAAAATGACGAAATGTCAATTTTAAATCAATTATTATTGACTATTAGTCATTTCAGAACTATAGTGTAGATACTGACTAATAGTCAGTGAAGGAGAGTTATGAAAAAGATTGCTGAATATATCGTTAAATGGCGTAAAGCGATTATCGTAATTGCCTGTTTATTGGTAATTCCAAGTGCTTTTGGTTATTTCAATACGGGTATTAATTACGATATCTTAACGTATTTACCATCTAATTTAGAGTCCATGATTGGGCAAGAAATATTGGATAAAGATTATAAAAGTGCTTCCATGGCGATGATTACTGTGGAAAATATGGAAGTAAAGCAAGTTAATGCGTTAGAACAACAGATTTTACAAATTGATGGTGTTAAGGATGCAATTTGGATTCATGACATCACTGACTATATGCCAAGTACAATGCTACCTGAAAGTATTGTAAAGATGGTAGATAATGGGAATGCGCAACTTATGTTGGTCACATTTGAAAATGGTAATGGATCACCAAAAACCATTAATGCTATTGATCAAATTGAAAACTTATTGGATGATCAGGCGAGTATTGGTGGGTTAAGTGCCATTGTGCATGACTTAAAAATGCTAATCAATCAAGAATTACCCGTTTATATAGTGACAGCAGTAGTGTTATGTATCATTGTGTTGTATTTAGGATTACGTTATGGTGTCGCTCCATTCATATTTATGATGGGTATCGGATTAGCAATTGTCTATAACTTTGGTACTAACGTGATGTTTGGAGAGATTTCTTACATTACGCAAGCATTGGCGGCAATACTTCAATTGGCTGTTTCAATGGATTTTTCCATTTTCTTATTGGAACGTTATGATGAAGAATTAGCGAGTGCTAGTGATACAGAACATGCAATGAGTAATGCAATTGTCGCTACATTTAAATCCATTTCCGGAAGTTCATTAACAACTATCGCTGGGTTTTTAGCGATGTGTGTGATGGATTTAAAACTTGGAACCGATATGGGATTGGTAATGGCTAAAGGTGTAGTTTTAGGTGTTTTAAGTGCTGTTATTATTCTTCCGGCATTAATCTTAACATTTGATCGATCAATTCATAAATATACACATAAATCGGTGTTCGCTTATTTGAGAAAGCTGCCAAAGTTTACAACCAAACATTATGTCATTATTTCCTTTGCCGCTTTGTTAATATTTGTACCATTTTTTAAAGCGCAAAATAGAACCCCTGTGTATTACAACTTAATGGATTCCTTACCTCAAGATTTACCATCAACAATGGGAACTGAGAAGCTAAGAAATGAGTTCAATATGCAAACCACGCACTTTATCTTGATTCCAAACGATATGGACAGTGTGGATGAACAAAAAGTACTTTCGATTATTAAATCCATGGACGGTATGGTTTCCTTAATGAGTGTTGAAGAATTCTTAGGCGCTGGTATACCTGAAGATTTCATTCCAAATGATATTCGAAACATATTTGCTCAAGGAAATACAAAAATGATATTAGCTAACAGTGAATATGCCAGTGCTTCTGATGCACAAAATCAACAAATTGAAGTGATGAGTGAACAATTAAAAGCAATAGATGATCGCATTATCATCACTGGAGAAGGTGCATTAAACAAAGATTTAGTAACGATAGCAGACCATGATATTCAAGTGGTTAATTTCTTATCCATGGCATTGGTTTGTTTGATTATTGCGATTGTCTTTAAATCAATATCAATTCCAATTATATTGGTTGGGGTTATTGAATTGGCAATCACAATTAATATGGGAATTCCATATTTTACGAATCAACAAATTCCATTTATTGCCTCGATTGTAATAGGAACGATTCAATTGGGTGCAACCATTGACTATGCCATTTTGTTAACATCACGGTACCAAGAAGAAAGAAACAATGGATTGAATGTTAAAGACGCAATGGTGCGTGCAGCAAGTGCTTCATCTCACTCTATTCTTGTATCCGGATTCTCTTTCTTTGCAGCGACATTGGGTGTAGCGGTGCTATCAAAAATTGATTTAATTAAAGTATTGTGCCAAATGTTAGCGCGTGGTGCCATTATTTCAATGTTAACAATTTTATTAGTATTACCAAGTGTGTTGGTGTTATTTGCACCAATTATTGAAAAAACAAGTTACAGATTCATTAAGAAGGGAAGTCATTAATTATGAAACATATGTTATGGAAATCTTCGATAGTTGCGTTAGCTTTAACTGTTGGAATGAGCAGTAGTGTGTTTGCAAGCAATGAAGATTATGAAAAAGATGAAAGTGTTTATGTTGTATTAAATAGTGATGGTTCAGTGGATAATACAACAGTAACCGAATGGTTGCACAGTGATAATGAGTTAAGTCATGTTGTGGATAAAAGTAATTTAACCAATATTAAAAACATATCTTCCGATGAAACACCAACGATTGATGGGGATAATTTAATCTGGGAATCCACTGCTAATGATATTTATTATCAAGGAAATAGTGATAAACCATTACCATTTTCTATGGATGTAACGTACATGTTGGATGGTGTTGCCATTAATGCCAATGATTTAGCAGGTAAAAGTGGTGAATTACAAATTCATATAAAATTAAAAAATGACAGTGTAACAACGCAAACTGTCGATGGAAAAACTATCAATGTTTCACCACTATTCCCAATAGTCATGATTGTAAATATGCCCCTTGAGCAATTTAGTAATGTTAATGTTGATCATGGCGCAATTGTTTCAGAAGGTAAAAATCAAATTATTACGATGACTACTATCTTAGGTTTAGACAATGCAATTGACGGAATGGATGTTAGTCAATTGGATGAAATCAAAGATAAACTTGTGACGGAATTTACCATTACCGCTACTGTGGATACGATGGATGTACCAAGCATTATGTTAGCCAGTGCAACCTCAAATAGTTCCACCAGTGTGGATAACGTGGATATGAGTGAATTAACCAATGGCATTAATGATTTAAAAGATGCGACTGCACAAATCTTGGATGGTACGGTTCAACTCAAGGACGCCAACATTGAACTTAACGATAAAATGGGTGAATTCCAAGGTAAAGTCGGTGAATTCAAAGATGGTGTTAACCAAGTAGAAAGTGGTAGTAAAAAGTTAAGTGAAGGTAGTAAAGCATTATCTGAAGGCATTGTTTCATTACAAACCCAAATGAATACATTAGTTACCCAATTAAGTGGCATGAACTTATCACAAATGGGTGACCTGTTAACATTAGTTGGTGGCACAATGGAGTCGTTAAAAGATGTACCTGATCAACTAGCGGCGATGCAATCACAACTCAATACTGCTGCAGGAGAACTAGCTAAAGTAGAAGAGTCGATTAATCAACAAATGACCTTTGATGTCATTAAGGCTCAAGTTAATGCTCCTCAAGAGAGTCTAGGAGGTGTCAGTGCACCAAAGGCGCTTATTGAAGGTGTCAAACAACCAATAATTAACGCCATTGACGCGGTTACTGCACCCGAAATAAATGCTCCAACCGTTGATTTGACAAATTTATTGTCAGAAACAGTGAGCTCATCAGCTTCCATTAATGAAGAAGCTATTAAACAAGCGTTGTTAGAGAATGGTATAAGCGAAGATAAAATTGATGGTGTAATGAATACGATTAAAAACAATGTATCTTCTACCCCTAGTTATGATGTAACCACCATTAATCAAGCTGTCAGTCAAGGTATCGCTTCACAAATGCCAAATGTAGCGGAGTTGGTTAGCAATTTAAAAACTCAATTAACAAATGGTATTTCTACATCATTAGATGGTAATGTGGATACTGTAGCCAATGCAATGACAAATGTTGGATTATCCGTAGCAAAAACTGAGGCTCATTTAGTGCAAGAAAGTTTAAATACTAAGATGGGTGAAATGAATGGCATGATTACTCAAGCCAATGCTTTGTTAACCAAAATGACCACTACAGTAAATGGTATTTTAGAAAAAACTAAGGATATTGATTTTGCTAAGATTGGTGAATTGGGTAATAAATTACCAGCTGCAAGTGCAGGTATTCAACAATTAGTGGATGGTGGTAAACAATTAAATACAGGCGCAAATGATTTACATGATGGTATTGTAAAATTACAAGATGCGACAAATAAAATTGTAGATGCAACCAATCAATTTAAAGATGCGACACAAAAACTAGCTGAAAGTACTGGTGAATTAAATGATGGTGTAACGCGATTCTCACAAGAGGGTATTGATGAGTTGGATAGTAAAGTAAATGCTGCAATTGGTGAATTGGATAATGCAATGGATATAGTGAATACTTACTTAGATGAATCCAATATTTATACCGGTTACGGTGACAGTGTGGATGGTATTCAACCAAGCTTTAAAGTGATTATGAAAACAAAAGAAGTGACTTATGAACCACAAGAAGCAACCGTTAGTGAAACTAGCGTTGAGTCCACAAGTTTTTGGCAAAGAGTGGTTGACCTATTTAAGTAATATTAAGTAATATAAAAATAACTTACGTTAATTTAAAATAGCGTAAGTTATTTTTCATTAGGGCAGTGTATATCCATCATAACTTCCATCATTGGATGTAAGGCTTGTACGATAGGGGTATTGGCAGCATGGTAATATACTTCTTTGCCAACTTTGCGACTGACAAGCAATTGGTTGTCTTTTAGTTTTCGCAAATGATGAGCAATTGCGGGTGAGCTCATGTTAACGGTTGCTGCAAGGTTTAGTACACACAATTCATGGTGACATAATATCCAAAATAATTTCAAACGAATTGGATCGGATAATAGTTTAAAAGTATCGGCAACTGGGTTAAATGTATCATTTGCTGGTAAATGATCCATGTCGATTTCTTGATGTTGATGATGGTGTGGTAGTTGATCCATGGTAAACCTCTTTCTAAAAACAACATAATTATATACTTTTTTAGTGACGACGTCCCGTTTAGTGGTATACTATAAATGTAACGATTAAACAAATGTTTAATCGTATGGAGGTTAATATGAAAAAGAAATACAATATTTATGTAGATTGCGCAAATTGTGCAAATTTAATGGAAGATAAAGCAAGTAAAGTTGAAGGTGTAGAAAGTTTAACAATCAACTTCATGGCACAAAAAATGACAGTTGAATATAATGATGGCGCTAATGCGGATGAAGTTTTTAAAAATATCGTTGCCGCTTGTAAAAAAGTTGATTCTGACTTTGAAGTAAAATAATATGACAAAAAAACAAAAAGTCATGGCAGAACGAATCGTTGTTGCAATAGCAATGGTTATTGCATTGCTATTAGTGCAACCGCAAGGAATGTTACGATTCGTGTTGTACATGATTAACTATTTAATTATTGGTTACGATATATTAAAAAAAGCGTTTAAAGGAATTGTTCATGGTCAAGTATTTGACGAATGCTTTTTAATGGCAGTTGCCACTATTGGTGCAATATTTTTAGGTATTTACAGTGGTAGTCATGATTATTTAGAAGCTGTTGCAGTAATGTTGTTTTATCAAATTGGTGAATGGTTTCAAAGTTATGCCGTGGGCAAAAGTCGTGCCAGTATTGCCGAATTAATGGATATTCGTCCAGATACAGTGCATGTATTGGAAAATAATGAATTGGTTGAAAAAGATGCTGAAGATTTACAAGTTGGCGATCAATTTATTGTTCAACCGGGCGAAAAAATTGCCATTGATGGTGTCGTTATTAGTGGGCAATCCGCACTTAATATGAGTGCTTTAACGGGTGAAAGCTTACCAAAAAATGTTACCAGCGGTGACGAAGTCATTAGTGGAAGTATTAACATTAATGGGATGTTAACGATTCGGGCAACGAAATTGTTTGATGACTCAACTGCAGCAAAAATTTTAGAATTAGTTGAAAATGCAACGGCCAATAAAGCCAAATCTGAAGCATTTATAGCTAAATTTGCGCGTTATTATACACCGTTTGTTTGCTATAGTGCGCTTGCATTGGCTTTATTACCGCCCGTTATTTCCATAATTATGGGTAATAGCCCGTTATGGGAAATTTGGTTATATCGTGCATTAACATTTTTAGTTATTAGTTGCCCATGTGCATTAGTTATATCCATTCCGTTAAGTTTCTTTGCAGGAATTGGTGGCGCAAGTAAGGCGGGAATTCTTGTGAAAGGGAGCAATTATTTAGAACGTCTATCGCAAACCAAAATTGCTGTCTTTGATAAAACAGGAACATTGACTCAAGGTGTTTTTGAAGTGGTCGCCATTCATCACAACACGATGGATGATCACCAATTATTGGAATATGCTGCTTTGGCAGAAAGTGGGAGTTCACATCCGATTGCCAAAAGTTTAATGCATGCCTATAACAAAAAGATTGATCAAACGCGAGTGAAAGACGTTAAAGAAGTTGCGGGTAAAGGTATTGTTGCGAGTGTGGATAACCATGTGGTTGCCTGTGGTAATGAAGCGTTAATGGAATATGTTGGTGCAAATGCCTTAGCTTGCCATAGTATCGGAACCATTGTGCATGTTGCCATTGATGGGGAATATGGTGGTCATATCGTGATTTCGGATGTGGTAAAACCAAGCAGTGGTCAAGCGATGGCTGCGTTGCATGAACAAGGTGTACAAAGTTTAGTTATGTTAACGGGTGATCGTGAGAATGTGGCCAACAAAGTAGCTAAGGAGCTAGGCTTAGACAGTTATCATGCACAATTGTTACCGCAAGATAAGGTAGCCAAAGTTGAACAATTAATGGAAAGCAAAGCAGCAAATCAAACGTTATTGTTTGTTGGCGATGGCATTAATGATGCCCCTGTATTGGCATTGGCTGATGTGGGTATTGCTATGGGTGCTCTGGGAAGTGATGCCGCGATTGAAGCTGCTGATGTGGTAATTATGGATGATGATCTTTTAAAAGTAAGTAAAGCTATTGCCCTTGCACGTAAATGCATGCGCATTGTTTACCAAAATATTTATTTTGCAATTGGTATTAAATTTGCTTGTCTATTTTTAGGTGCCATAGGTATTGGTAATATGTGGACGGCAATATTTGCGGATGTTGGTGTTATGGTATTGGCGATACTAAATTCCATGCGCGCATTACATACACGTTAAAAAAACTATGTTATTAATTGTTTTTTAAGTATAGAAAGAATTAATAATTTAAATGGCATGATTTACCTCATGCCTTTTTTATGCACGATTAATAGGATTTTAGGAAGCAATCGATGGAAAATATAAAAAGCGATTTTTTCTTGAGAGAAACTTTTATAATCTAAAGTTAGACTAGTATAATAAAAATATTGAGGTTAGTTATGAGATTAAGTGAGTGTCAAATTGGTAAGAGTGTACAAATTTTAAGTGTGAATGGTGATGGTGCGTTACGGCAACATTTTCTAGATATGGGATTAATCCCAGGGGCATTGGTAACAGTAGTAAAATATGCACCGATGGGTGATCCAATTGAAGTTAAAGTGCATGGGTATGAGTTAAGTTTACGCTTGGATGATGCAGAAAATATCGTTGTGTCTAACAATTGCCAACAAGCGCAAAGTCATGATTTTATTGAAATGAGTGATATTGAACACCCTGGATTAGGTGAAGGTGGGCGCTTTCATGATAAGAAAACAGAAGTTGCTTTAGCAGCTGATGAAGTTTTAATCTTTGCGCTTGTTGGTAATCAAAATTGTGGAAAAACTACTTTATTTAATCAATTAACGGGAAGTAATCAACATGTTGGTAATTTCCCCGGTGTTACGGTTGATCGAAAAGATGGCATTATCAAAGGTAATCAACAGACATTAATTACGGATTTACCGGGTATATATTCGTTATCTCCTTATACTGCTGAAGAAGTAGTTACGCGTCAGTTTATATTTGAAAATCATCCCAAAGGAATTATTAATATTGTGGATGCAACCAATATTGAACGAAATTTGTATTTAACGATGCAATTGTTGGAATTGGATATTCCGATGGTTGTTGCATTAAATATGATGGATGAATTGCGCAATAATGATGGCAGTGTTAAGGTGAGTGAATTGGAAGCGTTGCTTGGGGTACCAGTTATTCCGATTAGCGCAGCGAAAAACCAAGGGGTGGATGAGTTAGTTGCACATGCATTGCATGTGGCAAAATATCAAGAAAAACCATTAAAGCAAGACTTCTGTGCTGTTGGTTCATCTTTACATCGGGGCATTCACGCCACAATGGAATTGATTCGCAATGATTGTTTAAATCATGATTTGCCTGTGCGTTTTACTGCTACAAAAGTAATGGAAAAAGATAATGCTATGGTGAGCCAATTAGATTTAAGTGAAACTCAACTAAAGATAGTGGATGATGTGGCATGGATATATGTGCAGCCGTTGCTACGATGCGTTTTGATTACATTGTTGCCATAACCCAAAAAACGGTAATTAAACCAAAAGAAAGTATTGAGCGCTTACGCAGTAAGCGGATTGATAAAGTATTAACGGGTAAATACACTGGTATTCCTTTGTTTGCTTTAATCATGGGAATAGTGTTTTATTTAACCTTTAATGTGATTGGGGCGTTTCTGCAAGGTGTATTGGAAAATATAATTGCTTATATCACTGTGTTTGTTGATCAATGGTTAACGGGTTTGCATGTAAGTACAGTATTACATTCCTTAATTATTGACGGAATATTTAATGGGGTTGGTGGCGTTTTAAGCTTTTTACCAATCATTGTCACATTGTTTTTCTTCTTATCGCTATTGGAGGATTCGGGTTACATGGCACGAGTTGCCTTTATTATGGATAAATTGCTCCGTAAGATTGGATTAAGTGGGCGGAGTATTGTGCCGATGTTAATTGGATTTGGGTGTACAGTGCCGGCAGTAATGGCAACACGGACATTGCCAAGCCAACGTGATCGTAAACTTACGATTTTATTAACGCCATTTATGAGTTGCAGTGCAAAAATGCCCATCTATGCTTTTTTAAGTGCTGCCTTTTTTCCGCAACATCGCGCATTGGTAATGCTAGGATTATATTTTGGTGGAATATTAATGGCAATTTTGATTGCATTGCTGACTAAAGTGACGACGTTTAAGGGTGAAGCTGTGCCATTTGTTATGGAATTACCGAATTATCGCTTACCGACGTTTAAAAATATTATGCAATTATTGGGAGATAAAGTGAAAGATTTTACGCAACGTGCGTTTACAGTTATCTTTTTAGCAACCATTGTTATTTGGTTTACGCAAAACTTTGACTTTGGATTAAATATGGTAAGTGATTCTTCACAATCAATTTTAGCAACATTGGCTGGGATAATTGCGCCATTGTTGGCACCATTGGGACTAAATGATTGGCGCATTGCGGTGGCTTTGGTGAGTGGATTTATGGCGAAAGAAAGTGTGGTATCCACACTCTCCATTCTTTATGGTTCAGTGGCTGTTTTGCAAACATCGTTATCCTGGGTATCAGCGCTTTCCTTACTTGTGTTTGCATTGTTATACACACCATGTGTTGCAGCGATTGCTGCAGTTAAAGAGGAATTGGGTGGAAAGAATGCGTTACTGATGGTGATTGGTCAATGTGCTATTGCGTGGGTGATGGCGTTATTGGTTCGGTATGTGTGTCTAATCATTGTTTAATGGTAACAATCGGTTATATTTGGTAAATTAAGGGAAAAGCGATAACTTGCATTGGACAAATTATCGCTTTTTCATTACTATATTTAAGAAGAAAGCTCTTTCAGCTTGAGGTATTTATGGATCGGCAATTCTATAAAAATGGTACTGTGGATCAAACGAATCGAATGACACGTAATTTATCGATTGTTTTTATATGCTTTTGTGTCATGGTGGTCGGATATACTTTCTATAATTATTATCAATTGCAAAAAAATGCCACGCAAATGAGCATGAATTATGTGGATAATTATACGCGACTTGTCGCACAAAATACCAATAGTAAAATTTACAATAATTTAGAGATGTTTCAAACAATATCCGATTCATTAAGTCATACAAAAAATTTTGATGATATCAAAGCGTTGGAAGAATTTATGCAACGCAAGGCAGCAATATGTGGGTTTAATTTTATTGAATACGTCGAATTGGAAAGTAATCGGCGAGCAATGGGCGGGACATATCCTCATAATTTTAGAAAGTCAGGTTATCAAGGCTTGTTGGCTACGTTAGAAGAAGAAGTGAGCCAGAGGGGTTATACCATTTTAATTAAGGATGAGAATCTTTATGTAGCAGTTGCAGTGATGAATCGTGGGGATGAATTGGGATTGCTTTGGGGTGGCTATTCGAAGCGAGTTTTATTAAATAGTATCAATGCGCATGTATTTGATCAAAATATGGCAACGAATATCGTAACATTGGATGGTGAAGTATCGTTAGCAAGTGATGATCAAGCATCATTACATCTTGCCCAACAAATCCAAGCAGATCCCGCTATGGTTATGCAATTGTTTAGCGGAAGTGATTCGGGAGTCTATGAATATAAAGACAATGAAACTGGAAAGATGATGTATTTTTCTTTTCACGATATTGGCTTAAATGATTGGTATTTAGTTAATTCAGTACCAATAGAAGTGTTTAATAGTGTCCAAGGGCGTTTTTTAGTTCAATTATTAGTGGCTTTGTGTGGCATTGTCTTAATGTTTATTGGGTTTATTTTGTTGCAAAATAATACGGTTAAACGCAATAATAAAGCATTTAAATATTTGGCGTTTAATGATGAAGTTACTAAAGGAATTAATAATAATGGGTTAAAGGCTACTTTTTTCTATTTAAAGGATAAACACTTAATCCAACAATTTACGTTAGCTATGATAGATGTGGTTAGCTTTAAACTATACAATGAGAAATATGGCGTGAGTTTTGGGAATCAATTATTAGTTAAAATTCATGACACGATTCAAACGTTTTTGGACAGTTCACATTTTGAGTATGTTTCTCGCGTCGAAACGGATCATTTTTTCGTTTTACTTAACGATAATAATCCGCATGAAGTGGTAAAACGATTACGCGAAATTACGAATGCATTGCAATTTGAATGTGTTAATTTAAGTAAGGCATTGGGAAATGAAATGTTTAGTTTTCGTATTGGTGCAAGTGCGTTGTTACCAGAAGATAATGATTTAGAAACGATCAAAGCACGCGTAATTATTGCTTCGAAAAGTGCAAAAGTGAGCCAATACAATCAAGTGATTTTCTTTGATGAAAATTTACAAAACCAATTGAAACATAATCAATTATTGATTGCACGATTAAGTCAGTCATTAATAGATGAAGATTTTAAGTTGTATATTCAACCAAAAGTCAATCAATTAACGAATCAAGTGGAAGGGCTGGAAGCGTTGGTACGCTGGGATTGCCCTGGTGTAGGATTTTTAACACCGGATAAATTTGTTCCGTTATTTGAAGAAATTGGGCGAGTGACAGAAATTGATCGCTACGTATTTAATCATGTGTGTGAATGGTTGGCCAATCGAAAACAAAATAATCTTCCGGTATATCCTATAAGTATTAATTTAAGTCGAAAACATTTTGAGGATGTTG
>CALCFG010000133.1 GCA_937900565.1 uncultured Erysipelotrichaceae bacterium | reverse complement strand
AAAAATGATGTGTCTCATAATGATATCGCTCAACAGTTTAAAGATCATACTTTGGATAAATATTATATTGCATTAGTGGATGGTGTCATTAACGAACAAGCTGGGCGCATAAATGCCCCCATTGGTCGAGATAAAGCATCTCGGTTAAGAATGTGTGTGAGTGAATCAGGGAAACCTGCGATTACTGAATTTAAAGTTTTGCAACGCTTTACTAATCATACACTAATTCAATGTCATTTATTAACGGGAAGAACCCATCAAATTCGTGTGCATATGGCATATATTAATCATCCTGTTACTAACGATCCAATTTATGGAAAAGTGGTGACTAATCAATTAAATGGACAATTTTTACATTCAAATATTTTAGAGTTAACCCACCCAACGACAAAGCAAAAAATGAAATTTGAAGCATTGCTTCCACAATCTTTTATTGATGCCTATCAAAGTCTAGAAAACCTCTAGGCTTTTTCTTTCTGGTTTTTATAGTTGTTTGAAAAAATATGGGTAAAATTTGATAAATACTACCAACACTATAAGCTATAATTAAGACACTTTAAAAGGAGTTTTATGATTTCAGAAAAGAAAGAAAAACAAATTCTGTTAATATCTTTTATAGCGGGATTAATCTTTGCAATCGCAGAATTTGCTTTTTCTATTATAAGTCACAGTCAATCTGCATTAACTGACGCAGTATATGATTTAAGTGAATTAGTATTTATTGCGTTATTATTATTTTTAACGCCATTATTTCATCAACCAGTGTCGGAAAAACATCCGTATGGATTCTATCAAGTTGAATCGATTTTTGTGTTAATTAAAGGTGTTATGATGGCATCAGTATCCGTTGGTATTTGTGCACAAGTGATTGAATCGGCATTATCAGGTGGTAATGTGATTGATAATAGCCAAGTATCATCCTTTCAATTAGGTTTAGGAATCGTTAGTATTATTATTTACTTTATATTGAAACATAAAGGCAAATCATTATCATCTCCAGCAATAGAGGCTGAATTGTTAGGATGGAAATTGGATGTATTTTATAGTTTGGGTTTAGCGTTTGCTTTCTTTGCAGCTAATTATTTACAATATACTTCTTTAGCTTTTATTGCACCATATTTTGATCAAATTGTTGCGTTAATTGTGATGATTTTGATGTTACCCGAAACATTAAAGGTATTAATTCAAACAATTAAAGAAATTTTCTTATTTCCACCTGATGGTCAAGTGATTGATCAAATGAAATGCTTATTAACGCCGGTATTAAAGGAATTTGGATTTAATCCTGTATTTTATGATATTACTAAAACAGGTCGGCATCTATGGGTTTGTATATATTTTACAATTGAAGAACAAACCTTTGCTATTGATACTTTGTCTGTTGCGTTGGATAAAGTAAATCAATTGGTCAATGAATATTACAGTGATGTTACATGTGAACTGGAACTCGTTCCAGAGGGCGATAACTAACGATGCATTTATGGATAAACAATGTGAAAAATTCTAAAAATGCTACGAATTTACGTATATGTGGTAAAGTATTATCCATGAATAATGATGTAATTAAGAATAATATTATTTACCATTTGGTAAATGATTACGATTACCGAATGGTGTTTAGTAAAGATCAAAAAAATGTTTGGTTGATTAATACCAATCAAACGGTTTATAAAGCTTTTTATATGCATTTTGATAATGGCGAAGTTTTTGGGAACGATGTTATCTTACAAGTTGTTTCTAAAATTAGTATGGATGCGATTAATTCTGTTACTAAAATCACCATTGACCAAGAAGTAACAAGCAGTTCAAATCATGTTAAGGTTGTAACCATTGATACGTTAAATAAAAGTGTATCCGATATTCAATTTAGTGAAACTTTTAAAAATTGGAGTTTATGGTTAAATGAAAGTAATGCATTAACAAATAAAGATATTGAAAAGAAAATGCAAATGAGCATTAAAGATAAAATTAAGAAAATGCGAAAGCAAACTGCACCTAAATTAAGTATTGGTTTAATAGCAGTTTTGGTGGTGGTATTTCTTTTAACTTTATTGGTTGGAACCCAAGTAGGATCAATGACAGTTGCTGCACTGAATATGGGTGCTTTATATAAGCCGTATGTAGTTGGTCTTGGTCAAATTTGGCGGATTATTACTGCTGGTTTATTGCATGGTAGTGTATTTCATTTGTTGATGAATTGTATTAACTTGTACTACATTGGCCGTGTAATGGAACCTTTTTTTGCAAAGAATAAATGGATGTACTATGTGGTTATTGGTGTCAGTATGATTGCTGGTAATTTAGTGGCATTATTAGATACTGGTCAAACAATTACTGTTGGTATCAGTGGTGGGTTGTTTGGAATGATTGGTTATTATTGTATTTTATGTTTAGATAAAGGATTCTATAAGAATAAACTTGTTCGCCGTAACTTAATGTACATGTTATTAATTAATTTCTATGTGTCTTTTTTACCGAATATTAGTTGGCAAGGTCATTTAGGAGGATTTGTTGCCGGATTATGTTTTGGATTGTGGAATACAAATTATCCAAAAATAAAACCAATGCTTCAACATATTCGGATATGTATTGTTATATTAGTAATTGCTTTAGTTGGAATTGTCATTAAAGATCGAACAAATTATTTAGTCGCACCGCAATTGAATGAGTCTGTTGTAAAGATGAACGAAAACACAATATTTGAGTGGATGTATCAAGGGTTGGAATAAAATTATGAAACGTACTAATGTATTAGGATGGGATGAATATTTCATGGGTTTAGCTCATTTGTCTGCGATGCGCTCCAAAGACCCCAATACACAAGTTGGGGCAGTAATAGTCGATCAGAAAAATAGAGTTGTATCTATTGGCTATAATGGATTTCCCAGAGGTTGTAGCGATGATACATTCTCATGGAATAAAAGCCAAGAAGATTTCTTAGATAATAAGGAAGCTTATGTTGTGCATGCAGAATTAAACGCAATTTTAAATGCACCAAGTAGCGTGAATGGATGTCGTATCTTTGTATCTTTATTTCCTTGTAATGAATGTGCTAAAGCAATTATTCAATCAGGTATTGTTGAAGTTATTTATGAATGTGACAAATATCGGGATACACAATCGGTGATTGCATCGAAAAAAATGATGGATGCTGCCAATGTTAAATATACACAATTACCAAATCGATTATTGGTGGAAGTAAGTAAAGAAATCAATAATAGTCGATGAGAAAAAACCAAGTAACCTATGTGAACGATGGTTACTTGGTTTTTAATTGCTTTAACTCTTTTATGCTAGCGTCAAAGCCTTGGGTAGCAATCAAGTGCAAATAATACTCAAATTGTTTGGAATTATCTGGATGCATAAAGATACGATCTTTGCCATTCATAAAGTAGTTATATGCTGAATCATCTTTGGCATTTTCCCCCTGATAAACACGACATGCAGCCATGCGGTCACAAATACTTTCCAATACATATTTATTGGGCATTACATAAGGACGAATAATTTTATTGACACGGTCCAAATCAATATAATGTTCCCAATGATGATTGTTATGTCCAAAATGATGGAACCAGCATTCGCTTTGTCCCTCAACTTCTTTTTGCATATCAATGGGACTGCGGTTACCTTGGAAGTATTTTACACTATTAAAAAATTCAGTGGGACTATATTTACTTAAATCGTGGGTAATTCCTTGCTTGTATAAGCCAACTTTAAAACAATAATATGCGACATAATATTTATGCAAAGTAATCGTTTTTAAATGTTTAAAAAAACGTTGGATATAGGGTAACTCACTTTTATAATCACTCATGGTATTTATTATAAGCGATACGATAGTGAATTTATATAAAAAGTAAGGAAGAACATTGGATTTTACGTAAGAATTCGATTATAATTATTGAGCTATGAAAAAGAGTTATTCAAGAAGTAAAGAACGTAATAATGCCATGATATGTATTTATCAAGGGCTATGTGTAGGTAAACCGTTGGAAAGTGCAGTGGAAGATGAATTTAGAACTTCATTTGACCAATGTTCACCTTATATTCAACAAGTGATTAATGATGTTAATGATAACTTTGAAAAATATGAAAGTATCATTAATTCTCGACTTAAAGGTTACACTTTTCAACGTTTAGGTTATGTTGAACAATCAATTTTATTGTTGGCATTTGCAGAAATTAACCAACATATTGCCGATAAAGCCATTATCATCAATGAAGCGGTTGAATTAAGTAAACGTTATTGTGATGAACAAGCACATAAATTAATTAACGGAGTGTTGGATCGTGAGTAATCTCACTCCGTTTACTTATACTGTCACTACATTAAATCAAACCATTGCGCAGACGCTATCGAATGAGCCACAGTTGCAATGGTTTTACTGTGTTGGGGAGATATCGAATTTAATTAAACACCGTTCGGGTCATTGGTACTTTAGTTTAAAAGATGAAACCAGTGTCATTAAAGCCGTTATGTTTCGTCAATGCAATTATCGCATAACTACAAGTATCAATAATGGTGATCAAGTTATTATTTATGGACACGTTGATTATTATTCTCCCAATGGCAATTTACAAGTAATTGTGGAACGGATGAAATTGGTAGGGGAAGGAGCTTTGTTGGCAAAGTTAGAAAAACTTCGCCAACATTATGCTTCAAAAGGGTATTTTGATTTATCAATTAAAAAACCATTACCTAAATATCCATTTAGTATTGGTTTAATTGTTGGCGCAAACAGTGCTGCACAAGCTGATGCTTACAAAGTGTTGCAGCAACGTTGGCCAATTGCTACTGTTAAAGAAATAAATCCGCTTGTGCAAGGCGAAAATGCAGCCGGTCAAATTGCTAAAGCCATCCTTACATTGGATGAGCAAGTGGATGTCATTGTCGTTGTAAGAGGTGGCGGAAGCATTGAAGATTTATGGGCTTTTAATGAAAGTGAAGTCGTTGAGGCGGCTTATGATTGCCACACACCTTTAGTAAGTGGGATAGGGCATGAAAGTGATACAACATTAATTGATTATGTTGCAGATTATCGCGCTAATACACCAACAGGCGCTTTGGTAGCTGCAACGCCAAATTATGATGAAGTGGTACAACAGATTAGTAAAGCTGAATTGCAATTGAATCAAATCATTAATCAAAAAATTAACCAAGCAAAAAATATGCTTTCTATTTATCGGAATGTGTTGAGCTTAGAAAAAATTGAATCTCAAATTAACCAACATCGTAACCGATTAAATCAATATGAATTAGTGCTTGCTAATCAATTGCAACGTGTCGATCATTTATCGACGAAGCTGAATTATTTAAATGATGCATTAATAAAAAGTTTAATAAAACGGCACAGTGATGCGTTGGCACAATTTAAGGCATTGGTTGTTCAATTGGAATCATTAAGTCCTTTAAAAATATTAGCTAAAGGTTATTCAGTTACACGAAAAGAAAATGATATCGTGAAAAGCTGTGCAGTCTTAACAATAAATGATACGATAATTACAGAGTTGAGTGATGGTCATGTTCGCTCAATCATTACGGATATTCAAGGTAAGGAATAATTATGGCAAAAAATAAATCTTTTGAAGAAAATATGGAACGTTTACAAACAATAGTGAACCAACTTAACAGTGAATCATTGGCATTGGATGATTCTTTAAAACTTTTTGAAGAAGGATTAAGTTGTGTGAAATCATGTGATAAACAATTAAAAGCATTTGAAAAGAAATATAATGAAGTATATAAGAAAGAAGAGATAAATCAAGATGGTGAATGAATTTAATACTTATATGAATGATATCATCAATCAATATGTTCCGAATTCTGATACAGTTTCTACGGCGTTAAATTATTCATTAATTCAATGTCAAGGAAAACGTATTCGTCCACTATGTGTCATTACGAGTGCACTTGCACTGGATGCAAACAGTAAAGCGAGTGCTTTGGATTTAGCTGTTGCAATTGAATGTATCCATACCTATTCATTAATCCATGATGATCTTCCATGCATGGATAATGATGATTTACGACGTGGCAATCCAACAAATCATAAAGTATACGGTGAAGCTTTTGCACTTTTGGCTGGTGACGCATTGAATACACTTGCTTTTCAAATTATTGCTGCATCCAAAACGTTGAATGATCAACAAATCAAATATGCGATTAATGCTTTAGCGACCAATGCTGGAGTAAACGGAATGATTTTAGGCCAATGCCTTGATTTGGAAAGTGAAGGCAAAACGATTGATTATGAAGTGCTCGAACAATTGCATTTAAAAAAGACAGGTTGTCTTTTGGTAGCAAGTTTACAATTAGGTGCAGTTGCAGCCAAACGCTATGATTTACTTGATTATTGTTATAAAATAGGAAGTGCACTTGGCTTAGCATTTCAAATTCAAGATGATATATTGGATGTAACCAAAACAAGTCAACAATTGGGAAAATCTAATTCGGATTTAGCCAATGAAAAATGTACTTCAGTTAGCTTGTTAGGTATTGCTAAAGCACAATCCCTTGCGGAACAATGTTTTGATTATGTGGCTCAATCGATTAAAAGTATTTATGCGCCACATAGTGAAAATATGCTTACGTTAGTTAATTCAATTATTAATCGTCAATACTAACGTAACTAGAAAGAAATATGTTATGAATATTGAAGATATCAAAAATCCAAAATTTTTAAAAACAGCTTCTTTACAACAACTCAACGAATTGGCTCAAGATATTCGTACTTTTTTAATCAATTCATTATCAAAAACAGGTGGTCATTTATCAAGCAATCTCGGTATTGTTGAATTAACCATTGCAATGCATGTTGTATTTGATGGGCCAAACGATAAATTTTTATTTGATGTTGGACATCAAAGCTATGTACATAAAATATTAACAGGACGAGCAAATCAATTTAATACATTACGTCAATTTGAAGGTCTAAGTGGCTTTCAAAAGCGGAATGAAAGTGATTGTTTTGAAGCAGGGCATTCTTCAACTGCTCTATCCACTTCATTGGGATTTTGTATTGATCGTGATTTAAATCATGAAGATTATGAAGTGGTAGCGATTGTTGGCGATGGCTCAATGATCAGTGGTGAGAGTTTGGAAGCATTAAATCATATTGGACAATTGAAAAAGAAGATGATCATTATTTTTAATGACAATGACATGTCCATTGGGTCAAATGTCGGCGCATTAACGCACGCTTTTGCAAAATTGAGAACGAGCAAAAGTTACGTTAATACTAAAAATGACCTTCGTAAATCATTGGCCAATACTACGGTAGGGCGCGCGACTTTAAACGCGTTATACAATGTTAAAAGCGCATTTAAAGACGCTGCATTGGATACTGGTATTTTTGGTGAATTTGGCTTAGATTATTTAGGACCTGTGGATGGCCATAATATTAAAGAACTCATTCGTACATTAGAAGTTGCTAAAGCAAAAGATGATGGACCGGTACTTGTACATGTATTAACAAAAAAAGGTAAAGGTGCCTATTATTGTGAGCAAGATAAAGTAGGGGCTTATCATGGTGTTGGGCCATTTGACCCTGCGACCGGAAAGCCTAAAACCTCGACTGCCGTAGGTTACAAATCATGGTCAAGTGTCATTACAACAAATTTATTGGAATTAGCTAAAACAAATGAAGATATTATTGCCATTACACCAGCAATGATTCATGGTTCGGCCTTGGATGAATTCTTTGCTATCTTTCCGCAACGTAGTTTTGACACAGGTATTAGTGAAGAA
>CALCFG010000132.1 GCA_937900565.1 uncultured Erysipelotrichaceae bacterium | reverse complement strand
CTATTTGTATCAAATAATCTGTCGATGATTGGATTAAACAATTTGAAAATCGACACCATCACATAACGAGTACATATACCGTTCATTGGATAGTTCATCCAACCCATATCATAATTTGATAATGAATAACTTAATGATTCATCCACATTATAAACATTCTTGTTAAAACAAGCGACAAATAATATTGGTATAGTAACAAGTACAACTACCAATAAAGGCCAATACTCATTTAAAAACTTTTTGATTTTATTAGACATGTCCTCTCCTTCTATAATGTAAACATTATAAACTTTATTAGTCAGTCATGATATGTTTGCGTTTTGCAAAAGTCAATATAATTTGTGGCTCTACATTTCTTTTTAAATTTTCAACATATCAAACTTGTGTTATGCAAAAATGAAATTAAAATGTTGGTAGGATGTTCTTATATTATATTTCCAGAGCTAGAAGATAACGATACGATATTATGTATTTAAAAGAAAATAAACTAACTAATATTTGTTTAACTGACAAAAAGAACGAAATCGTTCACAAGACTCGACATCGTTCTTTTGATTTTGTTTACAACCTGTCTACTGATGTATAACATAGTTTTATAATAACTATGTTAAGGACATTCTCCTTTAATATGCTAATTTTCTTAAATTTCTCTAATGGTTATATGTAAAATAAAAAATCATAATAAAACTAAATATCTAGCTAACTTAGCAATATCAATTCAACTAAATCATTTTCGCAATACGACTTGCACCTTCTAGGGCAATTTTCATCATTGTTGTAAATGATGTTTGTCTTTCTTCACTTGAAGTTACTTTGTCGGTTACAAATGAATCAGAAATTGTAAGCATGCAAGTCGCTTTTTTACCTAATACATTGGCATTAGAGAATAAAGCAAAACTTTCCATTTCCACACAACCACATTTTTTATCATTCACAATTGGATCAATATAATCTTTATTTCCTTGACGATAGAAGACATCACTGGAATGGACACCATGTTGTTTTAATGGTAAGCCTAAATCTTTTGCACTATCGATTAATACTTGATTTAATTCACTACTTGGATACAATACATCATCGTCACATCCACATTGAACTTTTGCATAATTACTTTCACTGTAAGCATGGGATGTTAATACACAATCATATACTTCAAGATCTTTTACATAACTTCCTGCACTACCAATACGAATAATTACTTCAACACCATAAAAAGCAAATAATTCATAGCTGTAAATACCAATACTTGGTTGACCCATACCACTTCCCATAACTGTGATATCAACCCCATTGTATTTACCTGTATAGCCATACATATTCCGAACGCTATTGACTAATTTAGGTTCTTCTAAAAATGTTTCTGCAATAAATTTTGCACGCAATGGATCGCCTGGCATTAACACAACTTTGGCGATTTCGCCTTCTTTTGCCTCAATATGAGGTGTAGGTACTTTTGACATAATAAATTTCCTTCCTTTACTTACTTTTTAGCATAACTTTGCAAAATATTTGTATCGTAAGAGAATATCTTTTGCTTACGATCTTGATCACGTTTCAAAGCTAACTGAATCAATTCATCCAATTCATCTTTAAAGCTAAGATTGGTTGCTTCCCATAGGTAATAACTTAAAGAACCAGGTATTGTATTGATTTCATTAACATAAATCTCTTTGGTTGCATCATTTAACATAAAGTCAATACGGCATACACCAGAACTTCCAAGTGTTCTAAATACTTTCTTAGCTAATGATTGAATCAATTGCGTATTCTTATCACTCAAATTAGCTGGTACTTGACGATCTGTGGAAGCCATACCTTTACTACCTGTTGATAAATTAGCATTCTTGCTACCACCAACTTTACTGCCAAGCTTACCACCTTTATTTCCGCCTTCATATTTTAATGAATAATCCAGTAATTTACCATGATTATTCATCCCAACTTCTTCTAAAGTCGCCACTTTACACGTTTCAATATTTCCGATAACTGAAGCATTTATTTCTCTTAAATGTTCAACTTTCTTTTCAACAATAACTTTACAGTCATATTGACACGCTTCATCAATATATTCACTTAATTCATTACGATCTTCAGCCACATGAATCGCAATTGAACTTCCTAAATTACTTGGTTTTACAACACAAGGGTATCCCACTGATTTTTCAACATGATCTAAGATAGCGTCATTATTCTTAATAAATTCATGCGCATAGAACCACGTCCATTTGGTTATCGGCAAATGCTCACTTTCAAGAATTTGCTTCATATGAACTTTATCTTGTCCAATCGCGGCCGCGATATTATCGCACCCTGCATATGGAATATGATACATTTGCAATAATCCTTGCAGCACACCATCTTCCCCATTTGTTCCATGAACACATGGCAAAGCAACATCGATACGCGTTTCACTTTTATCAAATAAAGAAGTTTTTAACGCTTTAAAGTAAGCTTGACCATCTTTTTGATAGAAAACAATCTTCGTGCATTGTTTACATAAAGCATCCAAATCACCATAATTCGCTAAATCTTTTAACAAATCACTTGTATAAAATTCACTGTTTTTACTAATGTAAACTGGTATAACTTCATACTTGTTTTTGTCTAAATTTTCAATGGCTTGATGCGCCGTTAAAACAGATATTTCATGTTCTACAGATTCACCACCAAATAATACTAAACAATTTAATTTCATATTTACATCACCTTTTCTATTATACATTACGAATCATCGAATTGCCTTATAGATATGATATTGCGATGAAGCAGTTCCCAAGTCAATTAATTGAGTTAACGAACTGTTTTGAGCTAACCATTGTTTTATGTAATCCGGACTAAACGATGCATCAGCATAAATAATAGACTCATCCATCCAATATAAATCATCCACAGACATATCTACCGGTTGCCCGTCGCTATTATACACATACCCATATAAATCACGTTCAAGAAATATTACATCAATTTCATAACGTGTTGTTCCTGGTTTAGAAAACACTATTAGGTTTCCTCCCGTATTTTCCTTAGCAATAGCTAATGGTTCATATGCTAAAACTTGAATCTTATTGATACCCATAATTGGTAAACATAAAACAAATAATACACCACAAGTAATCAATTGCTTTTGACCACCAAATTTTAATAATTTAAACACTGTATAAATAACATATCCAATTACTATATACAATAACCCATCAATGCCACACACAAACCGGTAACTGGATTGAAAAGATAGCGTAGAAATCAAACAAAAATATCCAACATATGAAACCAACAAAATCAAAGAATAGCGATGATTTAAATCATTATCTTTTTTAAAGCGAGCAAACAAAATCAAAGCACATCCAATGACAATAATAATTGTTCCCCAAAAATGAAAAGGTGCTTGATCTAACATTAATTTTACCCGAGCTAAATTAATTATATTATTTTTAAAATTATTCCCCGCAATTATTGCGCTGTTATTTTCTTGAAAAAACAACTCCAATGTGTATGGAAAAATTAGTAAATTACTAATAACAGCTGCAACGATTGAACCTATCGCCATTAGTAACTTTTGCCAAGGTAATTTCTTCAAAAGGAAATAAATCAAAATCAATGAACAAACGATAACTAAAAACACATAATAAAAATAATTCGATAAGCCACCAACAACAGTAACTGTAAATAACCCTACTAAATAGTTACTTTTAAAAGATTTAATGTACATGTACGCAAAATATACAAACATTACATACGTAACACCTAACATCATATACATACGTATTAACAAAGCATACGAAATTACTGTAGGATTCAAGGCATATAATGCCACAGCAAAAGCGGATACTTTTTCATTATCATTCGTTAATTTTAATAAAAGTTTATAGATAAACAATTGGATTAGAATAAAACTTACGTAATTGATACTAAATCCAAACCACTTACTTAAACTATGAGGAAAAAAAGAAGAAACAGTATGTAACAAAGCATAATAAAGTGGCGGATGTTCATCCAATGCTTGCCAATGCCAAACCATATCATATCGAAACGCTGTGTTTTGTGCACGGTAACCATCCATCACATAACGTGTGCATGTCCCATTAAATGGATAATTCATCCAGCCCATGTCGTAATTAGCCAGTGAATAGCTTAATGATTCATCCACATGAAAAATATTTTTATTGTAACCGGCTAATATAAAGAAAAAACTTGATAATAAAAAAATAACAATAATATATTTATGCTTATATAAAAAAGATTTAAATTTTTCCATTACTTCCCCTAATAACTATTTAACAAATTGTAAAAAAACTCGAATCATCCGACGAAAAGTTACCCAATAAGGAAAACGTACCCCATTTGTTTTCAAAGCACGATGTGCTTCTTGAATTCCTTGCCAATAACTACCTAACGATGAAGTACTTGTTCCCCCATGCTCCATATTAATTAATACTTTCGGAATGTAGGAAATACTTTCTTGATACTTGTAAAAAATACGCACCATAAAATCATAATCCGCACTTATACGATAACTTGTATCATATAAACCATATTTTTCATAAACATGACGTTTAACATATAACGTTGGGTGTGCTGGCATCCATCCCTGTTGAATTTTCCCTTCTCCCATGCGCCATTTTCTAACAACTTTCCCATTTGCATCAATATAATTTAAATCACCGTGAACTACATCAACATCTTGGTTAGTGATAGTTTCAACGATTCGACTAATCACATGGTTATCTGCAAAATAATCATAACAGCAACCAATAATATCTCCACTTGCTTTCTTTAAGCCTTTATTTAACGCATCATAAATTCCCTTATCTTTTTCACTTACCCAAATAAAATGACTCATTTGTGTTGAAAGCTGCGTTAAATAATTTAACGTATTATCCTGACTACCACCGTCAATAACCACTATTTCAATATTGTTGTAGTCTTGTTTTTGGATACACTCCATTACTTTCATTAAGTGATTACAATCGTTATACGTAGCCACTATCAAACTAACCAATGGCCAGCTATCTTTTGTTTTTACCTTATTATTCATTACTAGATTTTACCTTATTCAATTAAATATATAAACATATAACATGTATACAAAATAAATCATATTAAGTGTATTATCGTTAAATTCTATATAAGTTAAAATATTTATATGAATATTATTAAAGATAAATCTTTTTGGAAATTACTTTGTGCAACAGTATTTATTCAACTCTTTGTTTTAGCATTTATTTGGATGAATGGTTATTCATTCACAATTTGGGGAGATCAGACGGAAGAAGTAATTCAGCTATATACCCATTTTTATCGAACTTTTAGAAGTAGCAATCTTACCCTTTGGCAACCTTATGTAGGATTGGGAGCAAGTACAACCGTACATTTTTATACAGTTTTTACTGCAATTAGCTCTTGGCTATTTCTATTGTTACCCAACGAAACATTAATTCCATATTTTATTCCGTTTGTGAATATAATTCGCTCCATTATCATGTTGGCTTTAGCTTACTATTATTTTAAGCGTTTATTTAAAATAAATTCTATCGGCGGTAATGTTGGTGCATTACTCTTCGCATTTAATTCGTTTTCTCTATTTTTTGCTCATTTCCCATACTTTGCAGATTTTATGATACCTGTACTTTTATTGATGATAGGAAGCGAGAAGATATTATCTGGCGAATCACCTTTCTTATTCATTTTTAGCATCACACTTTCAAGTGTGATGAATCTTTACAGTATTTACATGAATTGTTGGTTTTTATTCATCTACTTTACTTTCCGTTTGTTTATGAAAGAAACGCAACTATCCTTAAAAATTTATTTCACTCTATTTATACGCGTTTTCTTCTACATACTCATTGGATTAGGTTTAAGTGCTTTTGTCTTTTTACCAAATATTCAATCTGTATTAAATAACAATCGTCTTGGGGGTGGCAACTTCCATTGGTTTGCCACATGGAAAGACATATTTGCACGCTTAAGTATGCTTATTAGTCCTATAACAAGCGACTTTGATTACAATTGTTACATTAATGCACTCGGTGAAGGCTTAAATAGTCCCATCCCTTATTTTTATGTATCGATTCTATTTGTTTACTGCTTCTTTCTATTAGCAAAAAGCAATCATCCTTATCGAAAGGTGTTACTTTCGACATTAGCTTTGATTTTTATTCCAACACTATTCCTTATTTTTAACTATATCTTTAACGGGTTTAATAATATACGTTGGGCTTATTTTTTTACTGTTTTTGAAATTATACTAATTGCTTTTACACTCAATCATCAATGGAGCAAAATTGAATTAAAAAGAGCTTTGCTCAAAAGCATTTGCTATGTTATTACAATCGCTCTAATCTCATATTTTTTCCATCTTTACAGTCAACGAAACAGTATTAACATGATAGTAAATACATTTGTAATGCTTATTCTTTTATTATTCGTATATATAAGTTTAAACAACACATACAAACACTTATTTGCATTAACTTTATGCCTAGAGCTCACCTATGCTTTTGCTTTTAGATATGTCACTTTTGCTGGTTTTGAGCCCGAAAACAAATATCAATTTAATCAAATAATGCAAACCATTAATAAAAATAGCGCAGTTGAACAAGTAAAGATCGAAGAAGATAACGATGAATTCTATCGAATCGATGTTCAGAAGAATGATTTTACCAATTATAACGATGCAATAATGAACCAATATTCTGGTTTTAATTCTTATCTAAGTGTTACCAATTTTTATGCAAGCCAATATATTTACCGTCACTTTTCAACGAATCACTTTATCAACAGTGACGGAACAAAAACATTAGCCAAAGAAATAGCAGGCATGCGGTATGCGTTAAATTACGGAAAAACAGTGATAGGTGATGATTTAGTTCCATTTAATGCACCAGACTGCAATGCATACAAAGTTAATGATCCAGTTAACCTAGGGTTCGCGTTAACTAACACCTTAGATAGTGACTATACTGCCACCTTACCAAGCTTCTATCAAGACTACTTAAGTCAATACTATATCATTAAAGAAAATGGTGATAAGCTAATTAATCAACAATATATATTAGAAAATATGCCAATTTCGAAAAACGATAATCTATTAGCTCTTGATCCGACAAAAGAAAAATACATTGTTATTGACTATTCTTTATCTAACCCACACTGCAATGTAATACTTGAATTTTATGATGACGCAGGCAATAGTATACAATATGTTGAAGTCAATGAATATTCCTATACAATCCAACCTATTCCTTCACAAGCTAAGACAGTATATGTATATTGCCATAATGAATATAACAAAAATGAATTCATAAATTGTAGCGCTTTTATTTTGTCAAATTATGCGCTAGATAAAGGAAGTTTTGTTGCGGAGTTTAAAACCAATCACAATCATACTGATGTAATTATTGGAGATATTGAAATACCTGAAGATAGTTATGTTCACACAATTATTGCCTACGACCCAAATTGGAAAGTATATGACAATGGACAACAACTCCCTAAATTTAAATCAAACAATGGTTTTGTTGGATTCCAATTAAATACAGGAACACATCATATTGAAATTCGATTTGAACCTAACTACATATTACCTGCTACTATAACAATTATTAGTTTTACGATAATAATATGCATTTACTTCAAAAGAAAACAAAATCAGGCTTAGTTAACACTTCTTTTATAATCATTAATGAGGATTTTTGACTTATAATTAGGTTATGGATAAATTTATAGCTTCTTTTAAAGCCATTAAGAATCAATGCCTATTGGTTATATTTATTGCTTTTGTTGTAAGTGTTATGTTTTATATTGGAACAACTGGAATTCCAATTATTCAAGCAATAATTCGTTCCCTTACACCTTTGTGGTGGGCAATTGGTATTGCCTACGTGATGAATCTTCCAATGCGTCGCATTGAAAAATTCATTAAAGAAAAAAGTAATAACACATCATGGTTAAACAAACACTCCCGTTCCATTTCCATGACAATAACGGTATTTTTAGTTCTCTCTGCGTTAGGAATTTTAACTTCAATTATTATTCCGCAAGTTATAAGCAGTGTGATTCAATTATTTAATAACATGGCTGGCAGTATTGCTTATTTAATCAATAACGTTAATGACATTTTGGAATTTTTTAATTTGGAAACATTCAATGTTCAACAAGACTCGCAAGCTTTCGTTACTTGGTTTACTTCAACATTTAATTTGAATATTCAAAACATAGTTAATGAATTGGGGAATTTAACGTTAAGGTCTTCACAATCTTTGATAGTCACGTTCAGTCGCATTATTGGAGAATTCTTCAATGTATTTATGGGTTTTTTATTATCCTTATATTTACTTGCTGATAAAGAAAAATTCGTTAAAGCATTGCGTCAGTTATTGGCTTTATCGTTTACTAAAAAAGGCGCATTAATTATGGATCAATTATGTCATGATGCCAATACGACATTCACTGACTTTGTATCCGGTCAATTCATTGAAGCCATTATATTTGGTACATTGTGCTATGTCATGATGACTATCTTTAGATTCCCTATGGCAATGTTAATCTCTGTAGTTGCGGCTATATTGTGTTTAATTCCAATGTTTGGCCCAACTTTGGGCATGTTATTTGGTGCGCTCATTATTTTAACTTCACGTCCAATTCTTACAACAGTTGGCTTTATGATTTTCTATCAAACATTACAACAAATTGAAAACAATTTAATCTATCCACGTGTAGTTGGCGTTAAAGTTGGTTTACCTGCAGTACTTGTTTTATTAAGCATTATTGTCTTTGGATCATTCTCAGGTGTTTTAGGCATGTTAGTTGCTGTTCCACTCACTGCCGTACTTTATAACTTTTATCAAAAATTTGTTCGTCAATATTTAAAATCACATAATATTAAAGTCACTGAGAATGAAATAGTTTATGATACGAATTCTTCGTTGTACCAACGTAGTGGAAAAGATTAATTAAAATAGATATAAGGTTGCATAAGCAACCTTATATTTTTACCCCCTATCAACTTAAGTATTACTCAAAAGAAATGACCCAGCAATATTGCTGGGTCATAACTTTAATATGAAAATGCATCTGGTAAATCATTTTCCAAAAGAATTGTATCATTACGGGTAAAATGTGTATAAACATAAGTGAATGCTTCATCGACATTTTTAACCACAAGTACATGATCCATGTCAAATCCTGATTCTTTTAAACCATCATAGATCGCCTTAGTTTGAGTAGGCCCCACTAAAATTACCCAATCCACATGATCTTTCATCTGTGTTCCAAATGTATGGTTGTAATAATCTTGTTTGCTACCCATATCAATAAATCCAGGAGTAACAATAATGCGTTGGCCATTCATTTGTTGCATAACTTCTAAGCTAGTAGCTGCACCTACCGGATTGGAGTTAAAGGCATTATCAATAAATGTATAACCATTGATAATCCGCTTTTGTAAACGATGTTCCACTGCTTGCACACCCGCAACTGCATGAATTATTTGTGTCCAAGACAAGCCCAATTCACGAGCAATCGCCACAGCTGCCAAAATATTACTCACATTATTTTTACCCAACAATCGCGTTTTAAATGGATAAGCTACCCCATCATTTGCCACTTCAAACGTGGAGCCTTCATTACTGTATGTAATATTGATTGCTTGATAATCGGCAGGATAATCGATTGCAAAACTTACTGTTTTGCAATTGTTTTGTATTTCGTAATTTCGAATATATTCATTATCCAGATTTAAAAAACCTACCCCATCACTTGGTAACATCTCGATTTCTTTCATCTTCTCATTAATAATATTTTTTAATGATCTAAATGTATTTAAATGCTGCTCACCAATGCTCGTAACTAAACCATACTTCGGGGTAACAAAGTTCATTAATTCTTTAATATCCCCCACATGATCTGCACCCATTTCACAAATAAATACTTGATGTATTGGTTTTAAATATTCCCGAATCGTACGCGTAATACCCATTGGGGTATTAAAAGATCCCGGAGTCATTAATGTTATGTATTTTTGACTTAACACATCCCTTAAGATAGTTTTGGCACTAGTTTTACCAAAACTACCGGTTATGCCAATCGTAATTGGATGGATATCATTTAATTCTTTCTTCGCCTTTTGTTTAAATTGATTTCTTACCATTGCTTCAATCGGCGCAGTGATCCATGCGGTTAACACCATTAGCATCCATTGCAACGGCCAACATACCACAGCCAAATAAAACCAATAATGTGGTAAATTCAATGTAATTGTAAAAAATACAATTGCATTTAAAATAATTAACACCAATATTTGGCGTCGTACACGCCAAGTTAACACTAACGGTTTAATACTTTTTTTCTTATTCTGACGAAAAATATAAAAACCTAAAACGATAACAAAGTACCAAATCAAAACAATCGAAGCAATATGCGGTGAGAACTGATGACTTAGCACATACGCTAACCCAAATGCGATTAACGAACTTAAAATCATTGGAACAAATGACTTTTTTTGTTTCAATGCCCATTTATATAAACGATACACTTCATATCGATTTTGTTGAAACATTTGCAATATATATGGCAACACAGTGGCCACAAAACATATGTAGAATATCGTTAATGCACTATAACTAATTGACTCTAACACAAATTACCTCTTACAAAAAAGCATCCAATACTTTCAAAAAACGACTTGCTTGCACAAAATATGCATAATGCCCTTGCCCTTCAAAGATCGCAAGACCTGCATTAGGCATCAATTGTTCCATCTTTTTACCCATCCATAATGGCGTGGCATCATCTTGATCACCAAATACAAGTAATGTTTCCACGTTAATATAAGGAAGAATAGATGTTAAATCTTGATTAATAACTTTAACAAAAGTTTCCTTCATAACGCCCGTTGCATTTTGATAGTCGCTACTACCCACTTTTTTAGCGTACTTAGCCGCTAACGTAGGCGCCAACTTTTTACCCATTTTATAAAGCTTTTGCTTCATAACCTGTTCCTTACTTAATGGTTCTCGAATTCCAGCCGCACCAGTTAAAACCATTTTTTTAACAGGATATTGATTAGCATAAACTAACGCAACACGACAACCAAACGAGTGCCCAATCAATATTGGATTATCCACATGCAAAGATTCCAACAAATCATGTAACCATAATGCATAATCATCCACCGAATAACCACGATCTGGCTCAGCAGATTGACCAAATCCAGGAAAATCCAAATTTATTACCCGAAAACGCGCACTCAAATAATCTTGAATAAATTGCATCATTTCCGTATTTTGTCCCCATCCATGCAAACAAACAACGGCTTGACCTGAACCCATATCCGTATAATAACTCTCTATATTTCTAATTAAACTCTTTGTCATTTCTCAATTATTTTACCATTACATTGATATTCCACCAAATAATCCTTCATAATTCTCAATTAACATCAAAAAATGGTATTTTTCAGCATCTATACATTCGCTATCATTTAAATAATCCGCTAATAACAAAGCTAGCGTACTAAAGACTTTAAACCAAAAATATATTCCTTAATAGTTTTTACTAAATAATGATACTTAACCAACAAATATATTGATGTTTGTTTTTGAGTAATTAGCTAAAATCTAGTTAAATTTATATAATTTGAAATGGACTCAGTTCTTTCGCAGTTTTTTTCATTTATAAATATAGCAACAATTAAACCCACTCAAAAACCACTTAGAATAATCAAAGTGGCTTTTTAAAGTACCTGTATATGCTACTTATTAAATTTTTTACGATAGAGCATATAACTATAAACAAATGGAACAAACGTCAATACAAAAAGAAGGATAAAACATATTTCTAATTGATTTATAAAACTACCAATAATCATGAATAACCCAGCGATAATAAAGCAATATCCACCCAATCGATGTGTTTTATTCCAATTATCATCATCGTCTAATGTCCAAGGAATTTTAATGCCTACGGTATAGTTACGCTTAGTTTTTGGTAAATAATTACCTAACCCGATAAATAAACCACCCAGCAATACACCCACTATTTGATTCATAGCTATTGAATAACCTAAATTCACACCAATAATCGTTACTAGTGTGACAGTGGTAATAATCGGTACTGAATAAAACATAAAGATTCGCATCGCTTGCCCAACATTGCTATATTTAGGATCTTTAGGAACTATAAATACCATTAAACATTGAACAACAAATAAAAAGCCTAACATACCATATGTACCAATAAATTTATTCATGGTGCCATTCACATTTCCATTAAAATCAAAATGTGTCCCTATTACTTCAGGTAATTTAGGGTAAGCCATGATAATAATAATTAATGGAACAATGAACATTGCCAATGATCCAATCATTAATTTACGACTATTTTTCATCTTTTCCTCCAACAAATTGTTTGAAATACAACATAATTTCCTCAAATACCGATGTATTAATCTGATAGTAAATAAAGTTTTTTTCCTTTTCCTCAATAACTAAATCCGCCTGCTTTAATAATGATAAGTGATACGAGATTGTCGCTTGCGTCTCACTAAAGTGAGATGCAATATCTCCAGCACTTAACTTACCCTGCTGAAGCATAAATAATATTTCTCTACGTATTGGTGCACTTAATGCCTTAAATGTCTTTTCAAACATTGCTACTCCTTTCTATTTAGAATATTTTCTAAATACTTATAAATTATATACCTATTTAGAATTTTGTCAAAATAGTTGAAAAGATATTCACGCTTAATGTATAGTTAAGCCATGAAAAGATTATTCATCGTTTTATTACTACTTACATTAAGCGCATGTTCCATTGATGTAAATACACCGCATCACGCCGTCGAACAAGCATTAAGTGCACTTAAAGAAAAAGACACAGATACTTTTAATCACTATAGTAATTCAACGCTTTATAGTTATATACTTGATGTCACAAATTTTTATCCCCAACACGAACTAACGGACAACGAAAATAATTTTTATCAATCACTTGTTCCTTACATACAAGCATTTGAATACGAAATTATTGATGTTGATACCATCAATAAGACAGCCTATGTTACTGTAAACTTTACCCATTACGATATAGCGCAATGCTTACAAGATATCCAGAATGAAGTTTTGCGAAAGTGCAAGGATTATAATGCTACAACAATGGATGAATACTATACGTATTTAACTGAAACATTCTTAAATAATATTGAGAATTACTTTACACTCACCAATCAAAAAGAAATCGAAGTAAACCGTAAGAATCATCAATGGCGATTAGCCATTGATGATCCTAGTGCATTTATTTATTACCTTTACGTACAAACAGAAGAATAATTCACATTCGCAAAACGAACGCAAAAACGAACGTAAAATTTTGCGTTCGTTTTTTAATTAAAGGTGTTAGAATAGTTGCAGAGGTTCATTATGAAGGAAACAAATAATTTGGAATTCAAAAGAGAATTTACAAAAACATTTTTAAAAACCGTCAGTGCTTTTGCTAATTACCAAGGTGGAAAGATTCTTTTTGGTGTTGATAATGATGGGGAAGTTGTTGGCGTCGATGATCCAACACAAATGCGATTAAATATAGAAAATTCTATCAACGATAATATTAGTCCTGTTCCAGATTATAAATTATCAGTTGATGAAGCTACAAAAGTTATTACACTCGATGTTAAAGAAGGAATATATAAGCCTTATTTATTTAAATCTATCGCTTATAAACGAAACGATACGGCCACTATCGCTGTTGAGCGTCAAGAACTAAATCGTTTATTTCTCGAAGGTTCAAATCTAACTTTTGAACAAATCACTGCAGCAAATCAAGATTTAACTTTTGAAAAGTTACATTCCTACCTTGCAAAGGAAATGAATATCCAGGAAATTACTCAGGATATATTAAAAACCTTAGAACTTTATACGGATGATCATGGCTACAATAATGCAGCGGCGCTGGTGAGTGATCATAATATTTTTAATGGGATCGATTCAGTTAGAATTGATGCAACGGGTGATATTATGCAAGACCGTGAAATATATGAGAATATGTCAATTCTGCAACAATTCGACCTTATTTTGAATAAGTTTTCTAAGTACTATAAATACGATATTATCCAAGGAAGTAGACGAAACACCTATGAACTCATTCCAGAAAAAGCTTTTCGTGAAGCAATAGCCAATGCACTTGTTCACCGTCAATGGGATATAAATTCAAATATTAATGTTGCAATGTATGAAGATAAAATTGAAATCTCTTCACCAGGTGGTCTACCTTTCGGTATTAGTGTTGAAACCTTCTTGGATGGAGGTTTGTCTTTACCTAGAAACCGAATAATTGCTAGTCTATTTTTAAGATTAAATATCTTTGAACGTTTTGGAACTGGTATACGAAGAATTAATGCCGCCTATAAAAACTGCAAAATAAAACCACAATATAATGTTAAGCCACAGTCTGTTCAAATTATTCTTCCGGTAATCACTTCAATTGATAATTTACCACAAGACGAAAAAGTACTTTACAATCTTATTAAAAACTCTATTTTAACAAGTTCTGAATTAATTAAAGAATCCACTTTTGGTAAAACCAAGACCATTTATTTACTTAATTCACTCATCCAAAAAGGTTGCATCAAAAAGATTGGCAATGGACGTGGTACGAAATATACCGCTGTCTAATAACGCATCAATTTAGTGAGTCAAGCCATAAATAACTATAATTCAATTAAAAATATAAGAGCAAATTTATTCAATAAACCTGCGAATATTTGCTCCTCTTTTATATATTTAGTGTCAAAGCTTATGCTTAAGTTTTATCATATTACACAATATCTCGTTACCTTTTGTCGTTAAATCCACTTTAGCGAATCCCTTACCCTCTAATATTCTTTCAATAGCTTGAGATGGATTCAATGAATGATACAAGAGAAATAAACCAAGTAATTCTTTAGGTTTAATTATTCTATCTACTTGCTTGTCTTTTGGTATGTATAGCACCAATAGCGATAAATATAGACCATCCAGTACAATTCTGCTTTGGAATATTTATCTTTACCATATTCAAGTTCTAACTCATCAAAAACTTGGCCATTTCACCCGTCTCAGATAAAAAGCTACCGATATCCATGCGTTGTGCAACTTGAGAGTTCATAAATCTACGAATGAATATTGCTGAACTTTTTGATGTTTCTATTAAAGATGGTGCAAACAATTCACCTTGAATTTTACATAATTTTAATCCAATGCCCTCAATTTTTATCGTTTCAATTATCATCCATTTTGTTCGTTACGTTCGCGAATGAAAAGATAATTTACGTTCAAAAAGCGAAGATAAAACGAACGCAAAAAATTGCGTTCGTTTTTTAATTATCTTGTTTTGCTTTATCAGCATTTTTCTTATCATTTGTTTCTTTCTTAAAGAAAGAAACTTTTTGTTTGCCTTTACTTTGGATTTTAAAGACAACACCATTACTTAAGTTTTCTGCACAAACATTATAACCATAGGTGTCGCAAACTTTACGAACAATGGATAAACCCAATCCGAATTGGCCTTTATTACCCACTTCATATGGTCTAAATATTGTTTGTAACTTATCATCATCAATCCGTGGGCCATCATTACTAATGGCTAATACACCACGCTTTAGGGAAATTTTAATTTGTGTTTTAGCATACCGTGTGGCATTTTCACATAAATTTTCAATCACAATACGCCAAGATTCACTATCCCCATGGAACTTGGATTGATCTGCTTCCACTGCCCAATCAATGTTTGGATAAACAATCGCTAATTGTTCACTGACACGTTCAATTAATGCATGCATTTCCACTGTTTCACCCTGTTCTGCGGTATCTTTTAAATATTCCACTCGATTCATTAGCAATAAGGAATGGACTTTCTTTTCAAGACGGGAGGCATGTTCAATAATAACATCCACACTATCTTCCAATGTACCATACGGATAAATACCATCTTTAATCGATTCAGCATAACTTTTTATCGTAGCAATTGGTGTTTTTAAATCATGGGAAATATTTTGCACCATCTCGGCTTTTACTTCATCTTGACGATCAATATATTCTTTCATTTCACCCAATGCATTGGCCAAATCCCCAATCTCATCATAGCGATTTAACGTTAATAAATGCTTATCCACAGGTTGACCATTTCGAATACCGGTTACATATTTTCGCATTTGTGCTAATGGATGTATAATATTGCTCACCCACAAGAATAAGACGACTAAAATCATCGCAGTCATACTAAATATCGTTAATACTGTACTATTAACTAACGCTGACTTGTATTCTTCTTGATATGCATTGGATACCATTGTTATCGTACATGAGAATTCCGATTCACACTGTCCAACAAAATAGATTGATGTTTTATTTTCTTTAATTTGATCAGCTACTTCAGTATTTAACAAAGTACCTTCACTATTAATCGCATTCATCACCCGATGAATAATACGCTTAACTAAATCCTCATTAATATCACTTTGGCTACCTTGAAACACATTGGCAACATTGGTCACCGGATTATAACGCACAATACTAAAATTACTATCCACTACAAAATTAGTATTCGTTGTTGCTGCTCCTGAGGCAACCGCTTGATTGACACCCGATAATTGACCATAAATGGTATTATTAACAAACTCGTTAACATTACTTGTTACTGGAAACAAGTAAATAATGGCAATTGAAACAACAACTAAGAATACAATTACCATTAATTGTTGCGTGAGACTAAACTCACGCAACCATAATTTTATTCGCTTCATCCAAGTCGATATCCAAATCCATAAATTGTTTGAATATTCAATTCAGGGCATTTCTTACGTAAACGACGCAATGTATCATCCACGACACGATCACTACCATAATAGTTTTCATCCCAGACTTTAACCAATATTTGATCTCTGGAGAATGCTTGACCAATATTTTTAACAAATAACATTAACAACTCAAATTCTTTTGTTGTTAAATCAATCATTTCATCCCCTTTGCGAATCTTCCGTTGCGTTTCATCAATGATATATCCATCCACTTCATATTTAGATTCATTTTCTTTATATACTCGACGAATTAAATTATTAACCCGTAACACCAACTCTTTAGGTGAAAATGGTTTCGTAATATAGTCATCACTGCCTTTTTCTAAACCAATAATGCGATCGAATTCTTTATCTCGAGCACTCATAAAAATAACTGGCATTGTTGGGTATTGATTGCGGATTAGTTCAATTAAATCAAACCCACTCTTATCCCCTAACATAATATCCAATATCCATAACGATATATTTTCATCCGATACATGGGCGGCAGCTTCATCAAAATTAAAATACGAATGAACTTCATATCCTTCTTTTTCCAAATAACCTTTAACTAAAAAGTTTAGATCCCGTTCATCTTCAACAATTGAAATTACATGTTTCATATAATCAACCTTCTTTCACATAATTTATTTTACATTAATTTTAACAATCGAGTTTAATTGTCACAATTTCACGAAATATCCCATAATTATCAAAAAATTATTTGATAATTTACTATTTCATTGATTGAATATCGTTGCTTAGGCGAATAAATAACTTATTCAATGCAGTTCCATCATTAGTATTAATGCATTTATCGAGTACATGTTGATACGTTAATAACTTTTTATCCACAAACGATTGAACCATATCTTGAACAATGTCATCAAATACTGTATCATCGCTAAACTTACGCTGATAAGCATGCATTAATGACATATAACTTGGGGTTACTTCCACATATTGCAGACACAAAAAGTAGCGATACGCTAAATTCACTTGCACTTGTTCACAAATTTGTTTTAATGTTGCGTCTTCACTAAGAAAATATAACATCAACAACTTAAAGAAGATTACTGGATCAATGGAAGGTCTACCTTGTAAAGAATAACAATGCTTTACTTTCGGGTAAATACTTTTCCAATCATACCCTTTCTTTAGTTTGCGTACAATATGATCGTTTGGTACCAATTGATCCATTGATATAATACGCATCTCATTGCGCAAATTATCACTTTTACTCATTGCCATAAGCCATTACCTAATTCCGTTAATACGCTATCATTGTACCATATTCGTGAAATTTATCATCAAATGAACACCTGCATTGATTATCTTAATTACTGATTACTATCGAGATATTGCTTAGTTAAATATTCTTTTAATAAACCTTTGCCTAAAATATGAGCAAGTTTGGTAATTCGATGCTATATGGACATAATAAAAGCAATGTCCTATTGGTACATTGCTGTATTAATTTTATCCATATAAGCATAAATTTGACTTACCCATACGGTTGAGCCAGGGCAATAAATTGGTTGAATGGTTTCCGGTGTTGTCGCCCCTAAATCAAAATAGCCTGTCTTTAAAAGGTTTAAATAATAATCAATCCCTTCTTCCGGGCTATTAAAGCTTGCCCAACCATTTGGGCCACCCCTAAGGCCACCATAATTGTATTGATACAACGCCAAATCAGACGTGCCATACGCACTTTCATGCAATGTAATGGCCAAAGCCAAATCAAACGGTAGCCCATACTCAACGCATTTATCATAAAAGTAACGTTCATACCCAACCAAAGACCCTTGAAACATTGGTTCCAATTTCATTAATTGAGTGTTTAAATCAATTATTGCTTGCGCTTGATCCAATTGTAAATAGTTAGAATACGAATACGTATGTTCACTAAACATGGCGTAAATTATCCGTTCATTATTCACTAATTGAAACGATGTATACGAAAAAACACCACTGGCAAGGATTGCCAGTACAAGTAACGATGGATAATAAGCGATTTTTCTTTGCTTCACAGCATAAGTATACATGAACCGCTTTGTTTCGTCATTATCCAATCATTCTTGGTTTAACCAACGGTATTTAAATTTATCCATTAAATATGCCCCTAAGGGTGCCGTAATTAAAATTGACAATACTGCACACGATAATATGATATTGCCACAGGATAATCCTAACGCTAGCGGTACCCCACCAATGGCTGCTTGTACGGTAGCCTTAGGGCAATACGCAACTAAACAATACATTTTTTCTTTCTTATTTAAATGCGTATGCATTAATGCCATTAATACACCAAGCATGCGAGTAGCTAACCCAATCACTAACATTAGTAACGCCATTAAGCCAGCATTTACCATATAACCAACATTAACAGCACTACCAACAAGAACAAACAATATTATTTCCGCACCTTTCCAAATATTGCCAAATATATTTTGCAACTGCACAGTGCATTGATGATTAAGTCTTCCCGCAACTACCATGGAACAACTCATCACAGCCAATAATCCAGATACTGCCACTATCCCATCACACCATTGTTCAATAGCATACAATAGAAAACTAATCCCTAATAAAATGATGGCTGGCTTAATGGCGTTACTTTCTTTATTAAAGACCCTATTTAATAACTGTGAAACCATTAACCCAGCCACACACCCGAATACGATACCTAGCACAATGGATGAAGGAATATTTAATAAATTACTTAAATGCAATTGCCCAGTTTGACTCATTGTTAAAAAGGATGAAAATAGCACTATAACAAATACATCATCCAAACTAGCGCCCGCTAATATCATCTGTGGAATTCGCTTATCAGTACCTAATTGATGATCCATTAAATCCACCATTCGTGGTACAACTACTGCCGGTGAAACAGCAGCAATTACTGCACCCAATAACGCCGCATCTATCCAATGCAAAGTTAATAATTTCGGTGCAAAGATAACATAAGCACTCCACTCACACAATGCAGGTAAAAATGAGAGTAATAACGCAGGACGCCCTACTTTTTTAATATCATCTATCTTTAACGATAATCCCGCTTTAATTAATATGATAATTAAAGCAATCGTTCTTAATTGCGACGAAACAGATAAAATGAGTTCATCCATCAAATTTAACCCATAGGGTCCAATGACAATTCCTGCAATTAGCATCCCCACTAAACGTGGTAATCCGAGGTTTTCACTCAGATATGCAAACATTAACCCAAAGATAAATATAAATGCCAAAGAACCAATCATACATCTCCCCTTTATTTAACCATGCTATTTTACACCACATTTAACCAAATAAAAAAAGCCTTAATAAGGCTTAAAATTACATTTTGGTGGAGATGACGGGGGTCGAACCCGTGTCCAAACAACGTTCCCCATTTGAACTTCTACAGTTTAGTTTACTTTAAATAAGACAACTTTAATAAATAAACGAAAACCAGTTGAATTTGCCATATCTTTGTCGGGATGATCAATTGGCGATTGACTTCTCCTTACCCCACTTTACTTAGCAATTCAAGGCATGCGAAAGTTTGGGATAACACATGCGTTGACACTGCAATCTACTACACTTCGATTATCTACGCAGCAAAAGCTAATTGATTATTTCTGTTTCCAGTTATTTTTAGTTGATGATTAGGTCACCACTCCACTGCCATTCAAATCAAACTGAAGCTTGTCGAATACCAAAAACATCCCCAGTGAAAGTATTATAGCACTTCATAGTGAACAATAATACTTTTTTATCAATTACATATTTGTATGATTTTTGTCGTAAAGAATTTTCATTCCTTTAAATAACAAATCCGGATCATAAACATCGATACATTCAATTGACTTACTGAATAACCGACCTAAGCCACCAGTAGCAATAATTTTAACATTATTATCTTTTAATTCTTTAAGGATTTGGTGAATAATATTTTCCACCAATCCTTTATAGCCATAATAAATACCTGCTTGCATGCCAGCAATGGTATTTTTAGCTAAAATTGTTTGACATTCTACGATTTCAATTTCTGGTAACTTTGCTGTCATTTTCCACAATGCATTGGCACTAATTTGTGCACCTGGACAAATGATGGTATGACTGAATTCACCTTTACTTGAAATATAATCAAATGTTGTTGCTGTTCCAAAATCAATGACCAAACAACTTTGTTGATACGTTTGATAAGCAGCCACAACGGAAATTAATCGATCTGCGCCTAATTCTTTTGGATTATCTGTTTTAATTTGTATTCCGGTTTTAATTCCTGGCCCAATAATAAATGGTTCAATACCATAACTTTTAATGCACGCCGATACTATAGCATGATTCAATGTAGGCACAACTGATCCCATAACGATGGCATCAATACTAAATGGATCCACTGAATTCATAATTAAAAATTGATTGATTAATAATCCCAATTCATCACTGGTACGTTCAATTTTTGTTGTAATTCTAAATTTAGCTTTTAACGCATTACCATCCATTACCCCACAAGTAATATTGGTATTTCCTACATCAATTGTTAATAACATAATGATTTCACCTTATAAGCAATTTGCATTGCCACTTCTTCCTTTGTTCCAAAGTATGGTTCACTTACCCAATCTTTACCCACAAACGTCACGCGATTGGTATCCACGCCAAAACCACAATCTGAACCATTAATTGTATTTGCAACGATAAAGTCTGCATTTTTACACACACACTTATCTTTAGCATAATCAATCAAATTATCTGTCTCCATTGCAAAGCCAACTGTAATTTGATGTGTTTTATGTTTACCGCATGTAGCTAATATATCCACCGTGCGTTCACATTCAATCACTAAATTACCGGCACTTTTTTTAACTTTATGGCAACTTTTAACAATTGGGGTATAATCTGCCACCGCAGCACTAAATACCGCAATATCGCACGATTCAAACTCTTTTAAACAGGCATCTGCCATTTCTTGTGCACTGCTAACACGTATAGTTTTCACACCAAATGGTGATACTAAATGACTTGGGCCCAGCACTAACATTACATCCGCCCCTAATCGTTTAAACACATTGGCAATAGCAACCCCCATCTTACCCGTGGAATGATTACTAATAAAACGAACCGGATCAATGGCTTCTTGCGTACATCCCGCATTGACCAATACCTTTTTTCCAATAAACGGTTTATCTTTGCATAGCGCAATTTCTATCACAGCTTCAATATCGCTTAACTCTGCTAAACGTCCTTTGCCAACATCACCACATGCCAAAATGCCATCTCCACTTTCGACAATAGTGTAACCTAAATTGACACATGCGGATAAATTAGCTTGCGTCACAGGATTTTCCAACATTCCTGTATTCATGGCCGGACAAATAATTTTTGGACACTGACAAGCTAAAAAAGTAGTGGTTAATGCATCGTCCGCTATCCCGTGCACTATTTTCGCAATCACATTTGCCGTTGCCGGAACAACTATAAAGCAATCTGCTTTTTTAGCTAATGAAATATGATGGACATCATAAGCATAATTCGTATCAAAACTATCCACTGTTACTTTATGTTTACTTAATGTCTGTAATGTTAATGGGGTAATGAATTCACAGGCATTTTTTGTCATTAACACTTCCACATCATGCCCTTTTTTAACTAAATCAGAAACTAATTGTGCTGCTTTATAAGCCGCAATACCACCACTAATACCGACTAATACTGTGCTCATCGTTTTACCTTCTTTTGCATTGTTTGCATAAATGGATAAATAAAGTATGCAAACATTCCTGCCAATACGGCTTCAATTATAGACTGTGTGGAAAATGTTGTCATCAATGCAATTGCCACTGCTTGATTGTCCATGGATAATGCTTGGGCATAGCTATTTTTAAACAACAAATAAATTAGTCCTAATACTAACAGACTATGTACCAACGCACAACCCACTACACTTAAACTTAATTTCATTTTTTGTTGCACTGCTTTTCCAATAAAGCCCGCACTTAATCCCAAAATAATACGTGGTAAAAAACAAATAATTAAACTTAGCCAATTGCCACCAATACCTCCTACTTGGATAAATGGTGAGAAACAAAAAGATAAGACACCCGGCGTTAATGTATTGGCAAGTAAAGACGAACATCCAAACATTAAACCAGCCAATACACCACCTTTTATCCCAAATACCAATCCCATAAAAATTACTGGCAAGTGAATAATCGTTGCCTTAATCGGACCGATTGGAATATAACCCACTGGTGTAAATGTTAATAGCATTAACAATGCTAAAAAGAGCGCATAACACGCAATTTGAAATGTTTTTTGGTTTTTCATAAATCCTCCCCATACCCGCTATATAAAGTCGAGTTGTTTAAAACCTAAAAATAGTTGTAACTTAATAGCTAATTCACTGCTTAAGATAAGTCAATGATTATTAAGTTGCCCAAACATTATACCATCGTTTAAACTAATCATAGTTAACAAGGAGATTTATATGCGTTATTTAGTTGTATCCGATATCCATGGCTCATCAAACGCCATGAATAAAATTAATTTATTGTTAGAAAACAATCGCTACGATGCAATATTATGTTGCGGAGATATTTTATATCATGGCCCACGCAATGGCGTAAGCGATGATTACGACCCGAAATATTTAATCAATCAATTAAACGCCATTCAATTACCTTTCATAAATGTCAAAGGTAATTGTGATGGTGAAGTGGATAGTATGGTTTTAAAGTTTCCTATTGATAATACAACCAACAGTATGTTGGTCGGTAATCATCGCTTATTGATGAGCCATGGGCATCATATTAATCCCGAAAGTGATTTATCTTTCTTAAACAAAGACGATATCTTTATGTATGGCCACGTCCATATTCCCTGTGCTTATCAAAATAATCAAGGGATTTATATCCTTAATCCAGGAAGTACAACATTTCCAAAAGAGAATCATCCAAGAACATATGGTGAATTAACCGCCAATTGTTTTACAATTTATCGACTTGATGACGATACGCAATACATGCAAATAACATTTAATGCCTAGTAAAAAAGCTTTTAGAATTACTAAAAGCTTTTTATTGTTTACGGAAAATAGCATCATCCACTATACGATTATTGCGCGTATAATAACGCGGAACGCGATCACTGATGCAACATAATATTTCGTAAGGTATTGTATTTAATTCTTGCGCCATTAACGTTAATGGAATATGCGGTCCAAATATTTCCACATCAACGCCACGTGAAAATGGTTTATCGGAAAATATCATCATTTGATCCATGCAAATTCTGCCCACAATATCGTAATATCTTCCATCAATGTAAACTTTACGGTTCTGATTAATTCGCAATATCCCATCCGCATACCCTATTGGCAAAGTACATACATAGCCATTTTTAGCAAACGTATGGGTTAACCCATACGAAACTTTTTCTCCCCGCGTAACACTTTTACAACTCACAATACGTGTCATCAAACTTACCGATGGGAACAAACGAAGCTTACTACTGGAAAAACCATACATTCCAATACCAACACGGAAAGCATTGGTGAAATCTTCTTTGAATTTAATGGAAGCATCCGTATTATCGCAATGAATCCATTGAAATGAATAATCCACACTTTCAACCATTTGTCGAAATCGTTTAAACTGTTGATTCGAAACCGAATCATCCTGAGCATCACTTGTCGCAAAATGCGTGAAGACGCCTTCAATATGTGCTTGTTTTTCAAGTAATATACTTAAACAATGTTTAAGCTCCAATTCACTTTTACATCCTAACCGATTCATTCCAGTATCTAATTTAATATGAACTCGAATATTCTGTAATTGTCGATGCGCTTCCACACACCAATCATAGCTTGGTACCGTAACGATAATATTGTTATCTTTAGCAACTTGCAAGTCTTCTTTAAAGATAACACCTAACACTAAGATTTCCACATCTTTAAAATGACGACGAATATGCATCGCTTCACTTAAACTGCTGACCGCAATAAAGTCAATTCCAAGGTTAATTAATTCTTGCGTAATGTGTAAGTCCCCACAACCATATCCATTCGCTTTAACAACCCCAATCATTGTTTTGTTTTTTTGAAAGGATTGAAATAAATTAATATTTGCATCCACATTATCTAAATTAATGACTAAACGATTTCTTCTTTCCATCCCTTAATTTTTCCCCTACAAGATGACGCTATTATACGCTCCATAATAGATAGCAATGCAACGCATTGCCAATCCAATCAACCCATTGATTGAAACATTCAACCATAAAGTTATAAATGTTTTAATCACTTCAAATGGTGCAATTAACAAAAATGTTAAATTAAAGTTGAATATATAAAAGTATTCATAAAAAAACATACTTAAAAAACAACAAATACCACCCAATATAACCGTTCTTTTCTCAAGTGAACGAGCCCCTTCTTTTATGACGTATGACATACAAAAAGCACATAATAAATCAAAAAATGTATTCATCATTCCTAACATATTGGCAAGCAATGCAACCAACGCTCCAATAATTGGCGCGCCAACTAATCCTATTACTAACGCTTTACGAAAACGTTGATCATTATTTTGAAAGTTTGAATTGTAAATTTTTAACATACTCTTTTTCCTTTTGATAAATATAATACACCATCCATGCCGCTTTTTTATCGTATCCCTTAATTTCACACGTTTGAACATTTTAGCTTATAATAAACTCAATAAAAGAAAGAAGGAAATTATGAAACCGATTGAATACATCAAACAATTAATTCCAACCTTAATGGACATTGATTCCCCAACAGGTTATACGCACGATGCTATTAAATTTTTAAAAGAAGAATGTGAAGCCTTAGGCTATCGTACATTTACAAATCATAAAGGTAATTTATATGTACGTGTGAAAGGGGAATGTGAACACCCTGTTATTGCTTATAGTGCCCATTGTGATACCTTAGGTCTAATGGTACGTTCCATCAAAAGTGATGGTACATTAGCCATTACGCGTATTGGAGGCCCGTTATTATCAAGTTTACACGGTGAATATTGTAAAGTTTATACCCGTGATCATAAAGTCTATACCGGAACCATTTTAACCGTTAGTCCAAGTGTACACGTATTTAAAGATGCGAGTAATATTGAATTTAATGAAGAAAACTTAATTGTTCGCCTTGATGAAGAAGTATATACCAAACAAGATGTTGAAAAACTTGGCATTTGCAACGGTGATTTTATTGCCTATGATCCTAAGACAGTCATAACTGAAGCTGGCTATATAAAATCACGTTTCTTGGATGATAAATTGTCTGTCGCGATTTTAATGGGACTTCTTTACACCATCAAAAAAGATAATATCGTACCAAAAAGAAGCTTTTACGTATGTATTTCAACCTACGAAGAAGTAGGGCACGGCGCAAGTTGGACACCTGAAGATGTGGAAGAATTTATTTCCATTGATATGGGATGCATTGGTTCCGATTTAGCTTGTAAAGAAACCCAAGTTTCGTTATGTGCAAAAGATAGTGGTGGTCCTTATGATTATCAAATGTTAACGGACTTTATTAACGTATGTAAAACATTGAACATTGATTATGCAGTGGATATTTATCCATACTATGGTTCAGATACTGGCGCTAGCTTAAAAGCCGGTAATAATGTTAAAGGCGGATTAATTGGTCCGGGTGTTGCAGCAAGCCACGGCATGGAACGTAGTCACCTTAAAGCCGTGCAAGCTACATTAGATTTAGCATTAGGCTATTTAAACCGATGAAAAAAATACTCGTCATTAATGATTTAGCCAGTATTGGTCATACATCACTCAATGTAAATATCCCGATTCTTTCAGCGTGTGGTTATGATGTCATTCCATTAGTCACCACAACATTATCCCGCCATACAGCTTATAAAAATGCCCTTCGGGTAGATATTAATGATTCTTTTGAACGAATCATTAATAATTTCATTGAAAATAACGATACGTTTAATTGCATACTTATTGGCTATCTGGCGAATGCTAACCAAATTGATTTAATTATTCCTTTGCTTAAAAACAATCCCCACGCATATGTTGTGCTTGATCCTGTCTGTGCGGATAATGGTAAATTCTACCAAGGAATGAATCAAGACTATGCCCTTCAATTAAGAAAACTATTCCCTTACATTAATCTATTATTACCAAATGTAACGGAAAGCTTGGCATTAACGAATCATCCTTTATCCACTAAATATTCTCTCGATTCGATTGAATTATCAATAAATGAATTAAATCAATTAGCCAAGACTGATATTGTGATTAGTGGACTCGTAGTCAAAAAACAAATCCAATGTGCTATCTATGAACAAGGTACCATTAGCACCTGCCACACCTCTTATATAAACGCCTACGTACCGGGTACTGGCGATGCATTTGCGAGTTTAATTGTTGCTAAGCTTTTAGTCGGTCATAGTTTAAATGAAAGTGTCGCATATGCAATGCAGTTAATTTATGACACTATCATAAATCTTATCAATACCCAATACGATTTAATGCAAGGTATGCCAGTGCCCCAACTATTAAAACAACTGGTTAACGATTTTAAATGATGCTTAAAAACGTGTGTTTACTTCATAAAGTAAGCACACGTTTTGTATTATTCTTCAAGATTAAGTATTGCATCAAATCTTCGCGATATCTTTTGACTTGTTACCATTAATGCATGATAATCTGCCACCAGTTTATTGCAATCTTTTTCAATTTGCGCACTGCGTGTTTTAAATAAAATAAATTCTTGATTTAAATCTTTTAATTGATCCACAATAGCATCCGCATAATCATGTTGGGCAGCTAAACGTTGCCATTTACTCATCATTTCCACACTAATCATTAAATTAATGGGCGATACTAACATCACATGATGTGCAAAAGCATATTCCATACAATCTATGCAATATTCCACGATCGTATCATAAACACTGACACTGGGAATAAACATTAAGGCATAATCACACGTAAATCCATCAATAATGTATTTTTCCGCAATACTATTAATTTTAATCTTAATATCTTGTTTAAATGTTTTTAACGCTTGATAATATGCATCACTTTTCAAATCATATTCCATCATCTTATTGTAATTTTCTAACGGAAACTTTGCATCCACACACAATAGAGCATCACTGCCTGGCATTCGAATAACGCTATCGACAATCGTATTATTTGGTAAATGGTATTGCATGGCATACATATTGGAATTAACCCCGAATATGGATGCATAAATATTTTCTAACTGAGCTTCCCCAAATACACCCCTTACCTTTTTATCATTCAACACTTTATTAAATTGATTAATATTATGATTTAGATAACCCATGCTCTTTTCATTGGCTTTAATCGTTTCACTTAAGGCAGATATTAAGCTCATGGATTGCTGGAATGTTTGTTGCTGATTCACAACTTGCTGTTGCAACGCAACCACTTGTTGATTGGATTGATTCAATTGCTGTTGAATCGGTTTAATTGCATTTAATATCAATACGCCAAATCCTACACATATTATTACCATTACACCCAGTGAAATGTAAACCATAGCATCATTCATAACTACCTCGTATTAAAACTTATTGATTAACTCACTTCATTCATTACTAAAGTTAAAAGTTCTCACTTATTTTTTTATCAACATATATTATAAGCAATCAAAACCCTAACAACAAAAAAAAGTTCCTCAATGGAACTTGGATTAATAAATGGAGCGGGTGATCGGAATCGAACCGACGTAGTCAGCTTGGAAGGCTGAAGTTCTACCATTGAACTACACCCGCGAGTGGTGTCCCGATGCGGAATCGAACCGCAGACCCACTGATTAAAAGTCAGTTGCTCTACCGCCTGAGCTACCGGGACAGAAAATATGATGGCTGGGGCACCTGGATTCGAACCAGGGAGATGACAGAGTCAAAGTCTGTTGCCTTACCGCTTGGCTATGCCCCAATTTAAGTGGTGGAGAGGGGCAGATTCGAACTGCCGAACTCTTAGAGAATTGATTTACAGTCAACCGCGTTTAGCCACTTCGCTACCTCTCCAACATATGGTGCCGACTATAGGACTTGAACCTACAACCTACTGATTACAAATCAGTTGCTCTGCCAATTGAGCTAAGTCGG
>CALCFG010000131.1 GCA_937900565.1 uncultured Erysipelotrichaceae bacterium | reverse complement strand
TTATTATACGCTATTTCTCGTCAAAAATCAACCATTTGTTGTGACAGAGCCATATTTTATTGGGGTTTATTGTGGAAGTAATCGATCAATTAGGACTCAATGATTCTTTTCAACAACATATATTTCATCCTTTAAAGATGATGAATACTGGATACATAGTTTCGGATAAATCATTGTGTGTTCCAACGGAGGTTCATCCCAAACGCGGGTTAATTCAAGGTGAAACGCATGACAGTAAAGGTTGGTTATTAAAACAAGGCGGTAGTTCAGGAATATTTGCAACGTTAACAGATGTTTCTATATTTGTGCAATCGTTTTTAAGATGTGAGAAATTTGTATTATCGAAGGATACCATCGAATTACTTTTAAATACAGGATACGGTGGACGAACGTATGGATGGTTAACAACATATGGAAAACATACTCTTTATCATACAGGTTTTACCGGAACAAGTATTTTACTTGATTTTAACCGAAAAAAAGGATTAGTGTTATTAACTAATCGCGTACATCCTAACCGTGACAACCAACAATATTTAAATATTCGAAATATTATCAATGATGTCTTTATGAAGTAATTATATCGTTATTTTATCTTTTTATCGGAGGTTTTAATGGCAAATGAAAAAATAAGAATATTGCAAATTTTCTATTTTTTAACACAAGCAAACGACTTTGTAACAAGTAAAGAGATTTCTGAATTTGTCGGAGTGAGTGATCGTACCGTTAAAAGCGATATGTTAGAAGTAGAAGGGTTTGCAAAGGCATCTGGAGCTGTATTGTATTCTAAAAAAGGTAAAGGATACGCTTTAAAAACCGACGATGACACTAAATTTTTATTTACAAAAAATCAATTGGAGATATATTTTTCTGCGATTGGTGTTAATGATTCAGTGACGATAACGCGTGTAACTGACATATTACGTTTTATTGTTGGGACAAATGAATTTGTTTCAGTTGATGAATTGGCGGAAAAACTTTATTTAACACGGTCTGCAATTCGAGACGATATAAAGTCAGCAAAGCAATTTTTAAATCGGTTCAACTTAAGGATTAAACGGTTCAATGAAGCTGGGGATATGGTTATTGGTGATGAGTTAAATAAGCGGTTACTGATGTTGTGTTTATTTGAAAATCATTTCCATGATGGGATTACACTATATAAAGACAGTTCCTTTTTAAAATGGTTTGAATATGATGATGTTAAACGAAAGCAATTGCGAAAAATATTGTTACAAATATTACGGGAATCCAATATTCATATACGTGATGATCATACACAACGAATTAGTCGTTATTTATGTTTAATGAATCATCGATACATAGCCAGTTACCGATTAACATTTAATCAAGACGAAGTGAACCGTTTAAAACAATTGGAAGAGTATTCGATTGCTAGCAAAGTCCTTGCTACTTGTCATCAATATGATAATTTAGTAAACGATGAATTTGAAGTTCTTGGACTTACTTTGTTGCTATCAATCTGGGAAGACATTCCGGTTAATGCGATTAATAAATATGGAATCTTTGTGCAGGAAAGCGTAAAATTTGTTGATTTATTGCTAGATAGGTGGCTAATAGATAAAACTAACAAATGTAGCATTAGCTCGGAGAGTAAAAATATATTAGTTGCTTGTTTTATACCGATTATGATTCAAAATTATTTTGGTATATCATCACATATGTTGCAACCTAACATTGATTCTGACGTTCGTTTAAAATTATCTTCTTTTGCAATATACGTAGCCTCTGTTACGGCAAATATTTTCAATATGGAATATAATAGTTGCCTTAGTGATTACAATATTTTGTCGATTGCAACGAGTATTCACATTTGTTTGTTTAAAATCAACTATGAATATGTCAAACAAAAAGGAATTGTTTGTATGAGTAGCGGTTTAGAATATTCTGAATTAATCGCGCAAATGGTATTGCAAAGATATGGCAAGTATATTGAAAAAATGGATTGCTATGAATTATATGAAATTAGAGGAATTGATGAAAGTTTATACGATTTTTGTATTGCAGGATTTCCTCAGTTTGCATATAAATATGAAATTCCTGTACTTTACGTAGAGCCAATACCAAGTGAACACCAATTAACCAGTATTTATAATAAATTCATTATCAAAGGTGTTAATGTGGATAAAGCAATAGACTATACGGATATTACAATGATTAATATTTATGAGCGTTACTTATTCAGTACTTGGGAAAGTTTTATTGAGTTGATTGCCTATAAAAATGGAAGAAATGGTGAATGTTATCAAAAAATTAAAGATGAGTTAGTGTTACAAAAAACTTTGTTAATGCAAGATGCAACGTCTGTACTTTTTTTACCGAGTGATTTTACAACTGGTGGATTTATTGATATTTATCTTCTTGAGGAGCCTCAAATATGTAATCATAAACATATTAAAAATATTATTGTTATCGCTGCTAATTATTATCATTGCTATCAAGGTTTACGATTAGTTAACGATTTTGCCATTGCATTAAGAATGAACCCTGATGCCATTGATAAATTGGTTAATAATCCAACAATTTCACAGGTTAAAGAAATTGTACAATCAAGTTTTAAATATAATCCAATTGCACTTAATTAAGGGAAATTTATAGCAATTTCCCTTTTTTGTTGGAAAAAGAGAACCTGTGCAAGCGATTACATTCAAATTACAATACATTCAGAAAGAAGGAAAATTATGTTAAAACTATTTATTTCATCACATGGGCATTTAGCGTCGGGTATTAAAAGTTCGTTGGATATTCTGTTAGGTAACAGTGATAACGTTGTTGCTTTTGATGCGTATGTTAATCAAGACAATTTAGCGGACCAATTGAATAAATTTTATGAAACGGTAAATGATAACGATCAAGTCATTCTACTATCCGATTTATATGGAGGGTCTGTTAATAATGAAATGATGCTTCATTTAAATCAAGCTAATACACGACTGGTAACTGGGGTAAACTTAGCGCTTGTACTTGAATTGGCGTGTAAGCAATCAGTTACTGATGAACAATTAAAGGAAATAATAGAGCAATCTCGAACCGTACTTACCCAAGTGGTTGTGGATGAAAATATAACAGTTGAACAAGATGAATTTTTCTAGGAGGAACTCAAATGATTAAATTAATTAGATTAGATGAACGATTAATTCATGGGCAAGTTGCCATTAAGTGGAGCCGTCACACTGGTGTGGATCGAATTGTTGTTGCAAATGATAATGCTGCGAGTAATCCGATAATACAAAAAAGTTTAATGATGGCGGCACCCAATACGTGCAAAGTTGCTATTAAGTCGGTAGTCGATGCAATTAAATTACTTAATGATCCACGCGCTGAATCATTAAAGATTCTTGTAATTGTACAAACACCAACGGATTTACTTGAGGTTGTAACTCATGTGAATAATATTCCTTTAATTAATGTTGGTAACTATGGAAGAGTTGCACCAAAGCAAGGTAGCGAATTACGTAGGACTTATGGGGCAAATCTTTATGCATATGATGATGAAGTTGAAACTTTAAAACAAGTGATTGCTACAGGTATCGAAACGGTATATCAAACAACACCGGAAGATTCACCTGAAAATTTAGCCAAAGTGCTTGGATTGTAATGAAAAGGGGGATTTAATATGGTACAAGCTGCTTTACAAATGTGTTTGGTCTATTTTGTTGTTTCAGTTCTAGATCCGTATATCATGAGCTGGCAATGTTTGAATCGGCCAATTGTTGTTGCACCACTCGCTGGTTTAGTGTTAGGTGATTTCACAACGGGAGTTGTGATGGGTGCAAGCTTAGAGTCAATTTTTATGGGGATTAGTGCAATTGGAGGTGCGATTCCTGCGGATGCGACTACGAGTAGTATTATTGCTGTTGCGTACACTATTTTAACTGGTGCTAGTGCGGAAGAAGGTTTAGCTTTAGCATTACCTATTGGTACTGTAATGGCATCAATCAATTCAATGTTTACTCCGGTATGGGCATCTTTTGCAGCATATTGGGAAAAATTAGCTGGTGAATGCAATGATAAGAAATTCTTATTGCAAAACTTATTGTTCTCATTCTTTACAACTCCGATGATTGGAACAGTTATATTATTCTTTGCTATTTCTTATGGTGTTGAAGGGTTAAATGCATTTATTGCGTCGCTACCAGCATGGGTAATGACAGGTTTAGGCGCTGCGGCAAGCATGATGACTGCTATTGGATTTGCTATTTTAACATCTATGATTTGGAATAATGAAGTAGGAGTTTTCTTCTTTGTGGGTTACGTTTTAGTTAAATACTTAAATTTAGGTTCATTACCTATCGCAATTTTGGGTGCTGCTATTGCAATTAGTATGTTCTTTGGTGAAAAACGAAGCATTGACTTGAAAAATTCGTTACAAAATAATGCTTCTGCACAACTAGCAAATGATGAGGAGGATTTCTTTTAATGGAAAAGAAAGTATTGACACCAGAAGAAAAGAAAGTCTTATTAAAGGTTTTCTTAAGATCACATTTAGTATTCATTAGCTTCAACATGGTTAAAATGGAAGCCAATGGTTTCACTTTAACAATGGCACCTGCATTGGATAAAATTTACGCGGATGATCCTGAAGGTAAAAAAGAGGCATATTTACGACACCAAAACTTCTTTAATACACATGCTGTTGCATTTAGTTTTATTGCAGGATTATGTGTAGCAATGGAAAAAGAACATCATGATAATGGCAGTATTGATGGTGCAACGATTGAAAGTATTAAAGCAGCATTGATGGGACCAACAGCTGGAATGTTTGATAGTTTGTTCTTTAACTGTTTGCGTATCATCGCTGCTGGAATTGGTATTGGTTTATGCGCACAAGGAAATATATTAGGAACTTTAATTTTTATCTTGTTGTATGGTGTATCGCAATCGTTATTAAAATACTTCTTTGTAATTTGGGGATTTGAATATGGTACTTCATTCATAGATTCAGTTTTCAGTTCTGGTTTAATGGGAGCTTTAACTAAAGCGGCAAGCACATTGGGGTTAATTATGGTTGGTGCGATGACTGCACAAATGGTTAATGTTCCACTTAATTTTACATTAAACGTAGGTCAAACAAGCGTTGTGGTTGGAGATGTATTGAATTCTATATTTCCTGGGTTGTTATCCGTATTGTTACTTTTCTTCTTAGTGGGCAGAATCAAAAAAGGAAATCGTCCAACACAATTAATTATTGGAATCTTTGTATTTGCATTAGTGGGTGCATTCTTACACATATTCTAGTTAAAGAAAGCGCCATAAGGCGCTTTTAATTATGAGGTTATTTATGAAAAAATTAATTTTCCAAAGTGATGATTATGGTATTAGTGATGCAGTTACAGATGGGATTTTAAAAGGAATTGAACAAGGAATTATCTGTCAAACTGGATTATTTGTAAACATGCCAAGTAGTGAAAGAGCTGCGCGATTAATTAAAGATAAAAGAAATGTTGCTGTGGGTATTGATATCAATTTAGTCGCTGGTTTTTCTGTGAGTGATCCTAAAAATGTATCAAGTTTAGTGAATTCTTGTGGTCATATGGTTAGCAGTGTGGAACGTATGCGTGAGAATAAAATAATTGGTAGAGATGGAATGCTAATACAGTTTGAAAAGGATCCGTATGATTTTGAGCAAACATTGTTAGAAACAGAAAATCAAGTAAAGCGATTTATTGAATTAATGGGCCGAAAACCTGCCTATTTACATGGGCATTCATTAATGACAGAAAACACTAACAAAGCAGCACAAATAGTAGCAAAAAAATATAATGTTCCGTTATCATTTGAATTGCTAAAACTCAGTGGAGTTAAAATCGTGCCTTGTACTTGGACGCCGAAACCATTTCCAATTGAAGATCAAAAGAATACCGATGTAACGCATAACTTTATTAATGCTTTAAAAAATATGGATGCATGTGATGTTGGATATTTCATTTGTCATTGTGGCTATGTGGATGCAGATTTGCTCAAAGAAACAACGTATACGTTAATCCGTTGTAAGGATTTAGAATGTGCCACAAGTAATGAAGTACATGACTATTTAGTTAAGAATAATATCGAATTAACATCAATTTCAAAATTGATGTCGAAAGGAAATTCAAATGAATATTAAAGCGAAATATATTTATACACCATCTGGTTGTAAAGCTGCTATCATGAAAGTAGTAGATGGTAAAATCCTCGAATTTCTACCTTATGATAGTGACGTAAACGTAGATGTAGATGCAAAAGAAAATTTAATTATCCCTGGAATTATTGATACACATAACCATGGAACAATGGGTTATACATTAATGGGGAATGTTGACGATAGGGAAAAAGAATTACGTGGTTATTTAAAAGGCTTGGCTTCGCAAGGTGTTACCGCATGTTTGCCAACGGCTGACTATGAATTTTTTGATACTATTGCTCATGTAGCAAAGACTGAAATTGATGGTGCCTTACCGATTGGTATTCACAGTGAAGGTCCTTATTTAAACCGTGTTGGTGAAAAAGGTGTGGATACAGGACATCCAGATATTGATTTAAATCATATCCAAGACATGACCGATAAAGCGCAAGGAATGCTTAAGTTAGTTGCGATAGCACCGGAATTGCCAGGTGCTAAGGCTGCAATCGAACTTTTAAACGCTAATGGTGTTCGTTGTGCATTTGCTCATTCTAATGCAAATTATCAAGAAGCTTTAAATTCTTTTAAATGGGGAATTAGTGTTATTACACATACTGCTAATGTTATGGAAGGAATCCATCATCGAAGAATGGGTGGTTTAGGTGCTGCATTATTGAGTGATGATGTCTATAATGAACTAATTTGTGATGGGTTGCATGTATCTAATGAAATGATCGAATTAATGTTACGTGTTAAAAATGATCCATTTAATAAATTTTTAATGATTAGTGATAATGTACCTATGGCTGGTGCACCTGTCGGTAAATATCATTTACCTGGCATGTTTGATGTCAATATAGATGATAAAGGATATTGCTTAAGCGATACTGGCCGCTTATGTGGCTCAACTGTACCAGTTCTTGGTGGTATGAAAAACTTATTTTATAATGTCGGAATTTCTATGAAAAATATCATTCGTATGAGTAGTGAAAATCCTGCTCGTCTGTATCGTGCAGTGAATAAAGGGTGCTTAGCGGTTGGCAAAGATGCGGATTTTGTCATTATAGATTCAGATTTTAAAGTGATTAAAACGTATCGTGAGGGTGAATGTATTTATGATTGTTTAAAAGATGTAAAATTATTTAACCCTAATTTTTTAAAACTGTGTTCAGCTAAATAAATGTTATTTCTAATTATAAAAAATGTTATTGATACAGCGAAATTCTTTGAATACCGTTTTCTTGCAACTAGATGGTGATGAATATTAAATTGTTCTTTAATATAAATTCTATTAAAAGTAATAACATAGCTAACTTTTAATAGAATAAGGCTATATAAGGTTTTACTAATAGCAATTGCTGTGATGTGTATAGTTTTTTAAAGTGTTAAAATAGTGATATTAAAGGTGGTTTAATTATGGAGAATAGATATCATTTTGAATGTGATTATACGCAAGGATTTGATGAAAAGGTATTAAATAAATTAGTTGAAACAAATATGGTTCAAACTGTTGGCTACGGGTTGGATCCGTATTGCCAAGAAAGTGAAGCGTTGGTTAAATCGTTATGTAATAAGGAAGTTAACGTATTTCATTTAGTTGGTGGAACTCAAGCAAATAGTGTAGTGATTCAACACTGCTTAAAACAATATGAGGCGGTTATTGCGTGTGATAGTGGACATATTAATGTGCATGAAACAGGTGCTATTGAACATAATGGACATAAAGTAGTTACTATTCCTGGGGTAAATGGGAAATTAAACGCTGCGGATGTTGTAACTTTTATGGAACCAATTGTCAATGATAGTGGTAAAGAACATATTGTTTTACCAAAGATGATTTATATATCCCAAACCAGTGAATATGGAACGATGTATTCAAAAGAGGAATTGCAAGCATTGCGTGATGTTGCCAATCGATATGGCTTAATCATATTTATGGATGGTGCAAGGTTAGGCTATGCGTTAGCTGCAGATAGTCGTTTGAAATTAGCGGATTATGCCCAATTAGTCGATGTATTTACGATAGGATTAACGAAGTGTGGTGGTGGATTTGGAGAAGTCGTTGTCTTTGATGCTGCCATAGATACGCATCGATTCCGTAATGTGATTAAACAAAATGGAGCAATGCTTGCAAAGGGACGTTTATTGGGCGTTAGTGCTTTGGCATTGCTCAGTGATAACCATTATCAAACAATTTGTGCTAACGCTTTGCGGTATGCGGATAAAATAAGAGAAGCATTAAAAGCGAAAGGTGTTGTGTTTTACATTGAAAATAATACGAATCAAATATTCCCAATTGTTTCGCATGCACAACGGGTATTACTTGAAAAAGCAGTTGTGGTGAATTATTGGGGAAAATACAACGATGAAAAAGATATCATTCGTATCGTAACTTCTTGGGGAAATACGGATAATGAAGTTAATGCGTTATTAAGTGTTATTGATAAGTTTTAGTAACTAAGCCAACGATTAGTTGGCTTTTTATATAAAAAATAAGTGATAGATTCTACAAGACGTAGCCATATCTGTGCGTTACAATAGACACATGAGATTTTTTAGGATTGATTTATTGAAAGGTAATCTTTGGGTTCAAACATTATTGTTTTTTATACCAATATTGATTGGTGCTTTTTTTCAACAGTTGTATAACACTGTGGATGCGATTGTTGTTGGGCAGTATCTTGGACCAAATGCGTTAGGCGCAGTGGGTGGTTCAACCGGAACATTGGTTAATTTGTTTGTTGGCTTATTTATGGGAATTAGTTCTGGGGCTGCGGTTGTATTAAGTCATGCTGTGGGTGCGTTTGACAAACATCGCATTAAACATACAATTCACACCTCTATGGCCATTGCGTTATTTTGTTCAGTCATTGTAACCGTTATTGGATTTCTTTTTGCACCTAACATGTTAAAAATGGTCAATGTTCCAGCTGGGATGTTTGATTATTCATTAATCTATTTACGTATTTATTTTATTGGGACGGTATTTTCGCTTATCTATAACATGGGAACTGCGTTATTGAGAAGTTTAGGGGATAGTAAACGTCCATTGTATTTTTTAATAGTCTCTTGTTTTGTGAATATTGTTTTGGACTTACTTTTTGTTGTTCAATTCAAAATGGGGGTAGAAGGCGTTGCCATTGCGACTGTTATTTCTCAAGTGGTTTCTTGTGTGTTGGTAGTGATGACAATGGTTAAAATGCAAGATCCATATCGTTTATACTTTCATGAAATCCGTATTAATATGAATTTATTGAAACAAATATTATGGATTGGCTTCCCAGCGGCAATGCAATCGGTGTTGTATACGATTAGTAATTTAGTGATTGCTTGGGCGTGCAACGGGTATGGAGAAGTGGTGGCAGCAGCTAATGCTGCATATGGAAAAATCGATGGATTGTATTGGATGATTATTGGTGCTTTAGGTACTACGGTTACGACTATTGTTGGGCAAAATTATGGGGCTAAAAATACGAAACGTGTGCAACAATCGTTGTATATAGCATGGTTATATAGTGCGTTAATGTCAATTGGAGCTTCGTTAGTTTTCATGGGATTTGGTGAGTGGATTTTCACTTTATTTACCAATGATCCAATTGTTATTGAAGAAGGAATGAATATTTTAAATTTAATGGCACCATGGCTAATTAGTTATTGCACGATTGAAATTATTGCGGGAGCACTGCGTGGTGTTGGTAATGTAATTATTCCTACCATTGTTACGTTAGTAGGGGTAGTTGGAATGCGTGTTATTTGGGTAATGATGACCAGTGGCGCTGCCAGTGTTACCGTACCACTAGCTTGTTATCCGATTTCGTGGACATTAACATCATTGATTTTTATTTTATACTTCTATGGGTTTAGAAAAGGTAGGGTAAGTGATGATTAAACGCATTATTTGTGTGATCGTTACGGTATGCCTACTTGGTGGGTGCATTCAAACGCAAGTCAAAGAAACACCTCAAGTAAGCACACCTTCACCCACACCTTTAAACTTAGTGGATCTGACGATACGTGATGTTAATGATGAGTGGTTAAGTGCACCTTCATTGTTTGAAGGTGAGTTTAAAAGCAGTTGGACATTAAATAGTGGGGACGGCTCAGCGAGTGTAGAGGCATCTTATTTGCAACAAAAAGTCATAATCTCTCATGGCGGTTCATCAGCTTCCAGTATTTCGCTTTCCCGCCAAGGTTTTAATTTAACTAAGGGTAGTTCTTATATTATTTCTTTTGACATGACTGCTTCTTTGGCACGTTCGATTCAATTGATCATTAAAAATCCGAATACTAATGAAGTTTTTGCAAGTTATGACATTCCACTTAATGCAAATGAAACAAAAAATCAACGGATTAGTTATCAACATAAGGGGGTATCGTTATACGATGCAATGATTGGCTTTGAAATGGGAGCAGTCAGTGATTATCATGAAATACAGTTATCCAATATTACTTTAGTTGATGTGGATGGTGGCAATCAAGACGTTAAAGTTAACCAAGTAGGTTATGGTAAAAATGACTCGAAGCGGGCTTTGTTTAGCTATAACGAAGGTGATTTCTTCAATTTAGTTGATGAAACGACAAAACAAGTCGTTTACCAAGGCCCAATTATTTTAAAAGGTTATGATCAAGATAGTCATGATACGGTATTCTATGGTGATTTTAGTGAATTTACTACGCCTGGAACATACCATATCGAAACCCAAATTGGCGGTAGCAGTGTTCCATTTACGATTGATGACTATCCATATGATACGTTAATGGGCAGTTTGTTGTATGTATTGTATAACCAACGTTGTGGTCAAGAGATAACAAGTAGCATTGAAGATTTTTCGCATTCACAATGTCATACTCATTTGGCACTATTGCCAGATGGTTCAACGCTTGATGTTAGTGGTGGATGGCACGATGCAGGAGATTATGGAAGGTATGTAAATACCGGGGCAAAAAGTGCGTTGGATTTATTGCTAGCGTATGAAGTGGCACCATTTCACTTTTTGGATAATTTGAATATTGATGAAAGTGGGAATGGTGTAGCGGATATTTTGGATGAGGCAAAATATGAACTTTCATGGATCATGAAAATGCAAACAGTCAATGGATCGTTTTATACTAAAGTTGCAACGCAAAAATTTGCTGATTTAAACGTATCGGCGGAAAAAGATAGCGACGATTTATATATTAAAGGTGAAAATCGTACAGATATTGCTGCCTTGGCTGGAGCTACCTTAATTTATGCATCGCATATTTATCAAACTATTGATCCAGACTTTGCTAATCAATGTAAAGAAAGTGCCTTGAGAGCTTATGATTTTATTAAAGGTAATGAAAAAGCAAATATTATTGATATTTTAGAAGAGGGATTTACTCAAGGTGTCTATAATGATACGGATGATACCGATCAACGTTTTCTTTTTGCCAGTGCAATGTATTATGTATTGGATCAACGGTCTTACTATGATGACGCACTCACTTATTTAATGGATGAATCGATTAGTTTAAGTGGCACTGGATGGCGCGAAGTTGGCGGTTATGGACTTTATTTTTTAGCGAAAAGTAATTTAAGTCAAAGTGATAGTACTGTTATCGATACTTTATACCAACGCATGAATGATAATGTGGTATTGATTGGTAATGCCATCACGGGAAATGCGTATAATTACTCCAATGAAGGTTATGGCTGGGGAAGCAATGGCGAAGTGGCGGATGATGCATTATATCTTGCGTTAGTCTATGATGTATCGGCTAGTGATGCAGTGCAAGAAATTGCATACAGTGCCATTGCTTATCTACTTGGACGTAATGCGTTAAATAGGTGTTTTGTTGTTGGTTATGGAACGAATTCACCACATTTGATCCATCATCGTATGACCATTGCCCATCAATCACGCTATATTGGTGCGCTGGTAGGAGGACCAGATGCTTATTGTGAGGATGAAATTAGTAAGCAACAATGCAATACTGTTCCCCCGGCAAAAGCTTATTATGATAACATTGATTCATATTCAACCAATGAAATGAGTATTTATTGGAACAGTTCTTTATTGGCAGCATTGGCTATTCTTAATTCATAGCAAATTAGAAAGGGTATTTATGAAATTAGATTATTTAATTGTAGGTGCGGGTTTATATGGGGCTACATTTGCTCATTACGCACATAAAGCTGGTAAGAAAGTAATGGTTATTGACAAACGTGACCATATCGCTGGTAATATCTATACAAAATTAATTGAAGATATTAACGTACATATGTATGGTGCGCATATTTTTCATACATCCAATAAAGAAGTATGGGAGTTCGTGAATCGCTTTGCACAATTTAATAACTATATCAATTCTCCTGTGGCGATTTATCACGATGAATTATATAACTTACCATTCAATATGAATACATTTGCTAAAATGTGGAATATTCAAACACCAAGTCAAGCGAAAGCTATCATTGCAAAGCAATTGGAAGAAATGCATATTGAAAATCCGCAAAATTTAGAGGAACAAGCGCTATCTTTAGTAGGAAAGGATGTTTACACTAAATTAGTTAAAGAATACACTGAAAAACAATGGGGCAGAGATTGTAAAGATTTACCAGCCAGCATTATTAAACGTTTACCAGTGCGTTTTACATACGATAATAACTATTTCAATGACCGTTATCAAGGAATAGCGATTGGTGGATACACGCAAATGGTTAAACAAATGTTAGATGGTATTGATGTAAGATTAAATACTTCGTATGAATCGATCAAAGATACGATTGAATATGATCGTTGTATTTATACTGGATGCATTGATGAATATTATCAATATCAATTTGGCCCATTGCAATACCGTAGTGTTCGCTTTGAAACGGAAGTTGTTGATTGTGATAATGTACAAGGGAATGCAGTTGTGAATTATACGAGTCATGATCAACCATATACGCGAATTATTGAACACAAACACTTTGAGTTTGGAAACCAAGCGAAAAGTGTGATTAGTAAAGAATATTCTAGCGAATGGAAAGTGGGCGATGATCCATACTATCCAGTAAATGATGAATTGAATAATCAACTTTATCTAAAATATCAACAACTGGCTGAAAAAGAAGATAAGATATTCTTTGGTGGGCGATTGGGGAAATATAAATATTACGACATGGATAAAGTAATAATGGATGCCTTCCAAGATTTGCAAAAATTTAATTTGAAATAATGTTCCAAGCTAACTTTTTTTGTCGATTTAAAAAAAATTAAAAAAAATTAAAAAATTTTAAAAAAAGTGTTGCAATTATATTTACAACCATGGTATATTTAATGGGCGCCATGGTTGGCAGCACTAAAATCGGCTGAAGAAGTACTCAAGAGGCTGAAGAGGTGCCCCTGCTAAGGGCATAGGTCGGGTAACCGGCGCGAGGGTTCAAATCCCTCCTTCTTCGCCAAAAATGGTCCGGTGGTGTAGGGGTTAACATGCCTCCCTGTCACGGAGGAGATCGCGAGTTCAAATCTCGTCCGGACCGCCATTTTAAAGCTATAGGGAACATTGAGTTCCCTTTTTTTATATTTTAGGAGATATATATGACAAAATTTGAAAAAGTAAGTTTTGAACAATTTAAGGAAGGATTGGGTGTTAAGGTTGATGATGCGCAGGCGTTGCCGTGGTATGAAAACATTAAATTGCCGCAACGGGCAACGACGCGTAGTGCGGGTTATGACTTCTTTGCACCGTTTGATTTTACGCTAAGCCCAAATGAAACCATTAAAATTGCTACCGGTATTCGTGTGCAAATTGATGGAAATTATTTCTTGGGTGTATTTCCGCGCTCTGGCTTAGGATTTAAATACCGTTTGCAATTGGATAATACTGTGGGCATTATTGATGCAGATTATTATGATAGTGATAATCAAGGGCATATCTTTATTAAAATTACGAATGATAGTCGTAATGATAAAATAGTTTCCGTAAGCCAAGGGGAAGGATTTGCGCAAGGTATATTTATCCCATTTGGTTTATGTGATGATGATTATGTCACAACACTTAGAAATGGAGGGCTTGGGTCAACAACTCAAGGTGAATAATATGAATGTGCAACAAATCAATGATCAATTAATTGAATTTTTATCCCACAGTAGTTGTGGGGAATGTGCGGTTGAATCAATGATGACCACACTAAAAGATAATGGATTTGATTGTTATGATCAAACCATGGAGAACTTAAATTTTAAGACGGGTGCTTCAATCGCGATTAATTATTATGGCAACATGGTAGTTGCTGTAAAAATTCCAGAAAATTTATCGTCCTTAAAATTTAAGGTCATTGCTTCGCATAACGATGTGCCACTTTTAAAAGTATGTCATAATGGATTGGAAATAGGTAAAAATTATACGTTAGTGCATTGCGACACGTATGGTGGAGTATTAAAACATCCATGGTTTGATCGTCCACTAAAATTAGTGGGACGGGTGATGGTTGAAAAGGATGGAATGATTGAATCGAAAGTGTTTGATTCCAATTGTGCGATTGGTTGTTTACCAAGTTTAGCAATCCATTATCAACGTAATTTAAATACAGAAGGATTTAAAGTGGATAATGATAACGATTTAAGGGTTATGATTGATCCATCCATTACAAGTTTAGAAAGCTATGTTGCAAATTTATTGAATATTGACGCAGACAATATTTTGCACAGTGATTATTATTTTGCTTCAGCGCAAAAAGGAATGATCTATGGCGATTATCAATGGATCCAAGCGGATCATTTGGACGATATGATGTGTGGCTATACCACAATGCAAGGCTTATTGGATGCGACGGTTGAAGATAATATAGCTATTTTTGTAAGTTTTGATAGTGAAGAAATTGGTAGTAAGACATTAGCCGGGGCATTCTCTACCCACTTTAAATCGTTATTGGAAAAAATCACATCTGATTTAGGCTACACTTACCAGCAAATGATTCAAGCGTGCAATCAATCATTATTGATTAGTGCGGATAACGCCCATGCCACGCACACTACTGCCAGCGCAATTTTTGGCACGATGGCTAACTGCTATATGAATCAAGGAATTGTGATTAAGCAAAGTACACGTAAAGCATACGCTTCCGAAGCGTATGGAAGTGCAGCTTTAAAACAAATCATGCGTAACGCAAATATTGATTATCAAGAATTTGAAAATAAACCCGGTGTTTTAGGAGGCGGTACATTGGGTTGTATTTCGATGGGTCAAATATCCATCCCAACGGTAGATATTGGTGCAGCACAAATGGCAATGCATTCCATTAATGAAATGGCGGGTTGTCAAGATGTTTATAATTTGTATTTATTAGCTAAAGTTTTCTTTAGCCAATCCTTTCATTTAACTGGAGTTAAGCAATGACACGTGAAGAAGTAATTGAAAAATTAAAAGAATACGAAGCTAAGGGTTATGAAGTACCTGATACTTCATTAATTAAAACGGATCAACAAATTGCTGGTATCCGTAAAAGTGCTGTGATCAATACGGGTGTTTTGGATGCTGTTGCCGCAGCAATCAGACCAGGGATGAATACGCAAGAAATTGATGATATTGTTGCAAATTATACTCATGAACATGGCGCTATTTGTGCACCATACCATTACGAAGGATTTCCAAAACATGTCTGTACTTCCATTAACCATGAAGTATGTCATGGTATTCCCTCACGTTTAAAACATTTAAAAGACGGTGATATTGTTAATGTTGATGTTTCAACTATTTTGGATGGCTATTATTCGGATGCGTCACGTATGTTTGCTATTGGAAATATTAGCAATGAACGTAAACGTTTAATTGAAGCAACGGAAAAAGTGTTGCAAGCAGGTATTGCTGCAGCAAAACCATGGCATACTGTTGGGGATATTGGTGCCGCGTGCGAAGCAGTGGCTAAACAATACGGTTACAGCATTGTTAGGGAATTGGGAGGTCATGGTTGTGGGAATGAATTTCATGAAGATCCATTTGTTGCCCATTATGGCAAAGCCAATACGGGTATGTTATTAGTGCCGGGCATGATTATTACCATTGAGCCAATGGTAAATGCTGGAAAAAATGGCGTTTACATTGATGCACTAAATAATTGGACAATCTATACCCAAGATCATAAAGACAGTGCACAAATTGAACATATGATTTTAATTACCGAAGATGGGAATGAAATATTAACAGCATAGTATGTAAAAATTTTCATAAATCATTAATCGCAATTACTCACGATTTATGGAGAATCGGTATAATATTGATACGGAGGACAATAATATGAAATTAATTTTAGCTATTGTCAATAACGATGATTCACATGCAGTGAGTTCAGCGTTAACAAAAAATGGGTTTCAAATGACCAAATTAGCCACAACTGGTGGATTCTTAAAAGCAGGAAATACAACCATGATTGTTGGTTGTGATGATGACTTGGTAGAAAAAGCAATCGGATTGATCGGTGAAGAAAGTAAACGCCGTACTGAAGTTGTGCCAAGTACCGCTTCATATGATATTGGACGCTTTGCATCATTCCCAGTGGAAGTACAAGTCGGCGGTGCTACCGTATTTGTATTGGATGTTTGCCAATTTGTAAAACTCTAATGATCCAACAATTAACGGATGAAAAATATGTAATGCCAAGCGAAAATTTATTTTGCTTGGCTAAACTTTTGTTAAAAGAAAATAATATTGATCAATGGCAAAGCGAATATCCCAATGGTTATGATGCAAAGCGAGATATTGACTCTAAAGTAGCCTATGGCTATTTCATTGATGATCAATTGGTCGGCTATATGGCGATTCAAACGCAAGATGATCCTAATTATGCAACCATTGATGGCAAATGGTTAACTGATGGCAATTATTTAACAATTCATCGAATTTGTGTTGACCCTTCATTTGCGCATCAAGGCATAAGCAAAGCGATGATTGATTATGTGATCAATAAAGCAAAACAAAAGAACTGCAGTGTAAGAGTTGATACCCATAAAGATAACCGAGCAATGCAACATGTATTGCGTGATTGTGGATTCGTTTATTGTGGTATCATTCAATTGATATATGATGGAACGTATCGATTAGCTTATGAATTGAAGGTGGATAGATAATATGAGTAAAGAATTATTTAAAACCAATGAATCATTGGAAATGTATGTTGAAACAATTTATTTATTAAGCCAAGATAGCCCAAAAGTTAAAATGAGCGAAGTAGCATCCAATTTAGGGGTAACTAAGCCATCCTGTCATAAAGCAATGGCTCAATTAAAAGATAAAGGGTATATCCTACAAGAAAAATATGGGGATATTGAACTAACGGAAGTTGGTCGAACGCTTGGTAAAGATGTTTATTTACGGCACCAACTTTTAACTTATTATTTGATTCATGCCTTAAATGTAACGCCAATGATTGCGGAAAGTGACGCATGTCGCATGGAACATGTGTTATCGGGCGAAACCATTGAATCCATCAAACGGTGGGTTAGTCAGCATCAAAATGAAAATAATTAAAAAAGGTGATTTTTCTGCTTGACTTTATGAAGCGTTTTTCATACTCTATTAGTGTTTCTAATTTTTAGGCGCATTTTCTGCGCCTATTCATTAGGTTAATTATGGCACACACGGAAGTGTGTATTGAAAGGAGAATAAAATGCCTACTATAAATCAATTGATTACTCATGGAAGAACAAGTAAGCAATGGAAAAGTAAATCCCCAGCATTAAATCGTGGATATAACTCATTAAAATCTTTACCAACTAACTTGTCTGCCCCACAAAAAAGAGGCGTATGTACTCGTGTTGGTACAATGACACCTAAAAAACCAAACTCAGCGTTAAGAAAGTATGCCCGTGTTCGTTTAAGCAACGGTATGGAAGTTACAGCTTACATTCCAGGTGAAGGACACAACTTACAAGAACACAGTGTTGTAATGATCCGTGGTGGACGTGTTAAAGACTTACCAGGTGTTCGTTATCATATTATCCGTGGTACATTAGACTGCGCAGGTGTAGCTAAACGTACTGTTAGCCGTTCATTATACGGTGCTAAGAAAGAAAAAAAGAAATAGGGAGGAATAAATAATGCCAAGAAAAGGACATATAGCAAAACGTGATGTGCTTGCAGATCCTATTTATAACTCCAAGCTTATCACTCGTTTAATTAATAAAATCATGTTAGATGGTAAACGTGGAACTGCACAAGGCATCTTGTACAACGCGTTTGATATCATTGAAGAAAAAACTGGTCAACAACCAATGGAAGTATTTGAAAAAGCATTAGCAAACGTTATGCCTTTATTAGAATTGAAAGTTCGCCGTGTTGGTGGAGCTAACTACCAAGTACCAGTTGAAGTAAGCCAAGAAAGAAGATTGACTTTAGGTTTAAGATGGATTGTTAATTACGCTCGTTTACGTAATGAAAAAACAATGGAATTACGTTTAGCTAACGAAATTATCGATGCTTCTAATAACACAGGTGCTTCTGTTAAGAAGAAAGAAGACACACACAAAATGGCTGAAGCAAATAAAGCATTTGCTCACTACCGTTGGTAATATATTAAGGAAGGATCAAACATGCCAAGAGAATATGATTTAGTCCATACGCGTAACTTTGGTATCATGGCCCATATCGACGCCGGTAAAACAACAACAACTGAACGTGTTCTATATTACACTGGTAAGATCCATAAAATTGGTGAAACACATGATGGTGGAGCACAAATGGACTGGATGGAACAAGAACAAGAACGTGGTATTACAATCACTTCAGCAGCAACAACTGCACAATGGAATGGTCACCGCGTTAATA
>CALCFG010000130.1 GCA_937900565.1 uncultured Erysipelotrichaceae bacterium | reverse complement strand
GTTATTGTTACAGTTGTTTCGAAATTTAATTGACTTTCAAACCGAATACTACCTTCACATAACGAAATGATTTTAGATACTAAAGCCAAGCCCAAGCCATATCCTTGAGTAGCGTGTGCTTTATCAGCTTGGTAGAATTTATCAAATATATGATGTAAAGCATCTTCATCCATCCCTATGCCGTCATCACTGATTGTAATAATGATATTTTGTTTCAATTGAGTTAATTTGACTGAAATATGTCCACCATCATTAGTAAACTTAATGGCATTATTGATTAAATTTACCCAGACATGATGCATCATTTCCTCATTTCCGTAATAAGTAATCGGTAGTAAATCAATGGATAAATCAATATTTTTTGCTTCCCATTGTTCTTGTAACATGACAATACATTCGCGAATTTGTTCATCCAAGCGATAGTATACTTTTTCTGTAATAATGCTTTGATTTTCTAATTTAGATAATGTTAATATCGTTGATGATAGATTGGTTAATCGCTTGGATTCTTTAACGATAATATCAATGTACTCTTTTTTTTCAAGACTCGTTAAATCATCATGTTGCAATTGTTGAGCATAACCCACAATAGAAGCGATTGGCGTTTTGAATTCATGCGAAAAATTATTAATGAAATCTTTTTTTAGTAATTCATTACTTTGCAATTGATCAATCATTTGGTTAAAATTTTCAATTAATTCCTGCATTTCTCCTTTGTGATGGTACTTTAATTTAACTTGAGGTATATGCACATCAAAATTACCTTTTCCAATTTGCTTAGTGGCTGCAATGATATTGTTAATTGGATTTAAAAAGCCTTTGGTAAAAGGAATCATCAGCAAAGTCCCTAGGATTACTGCCGTGATAAAACCAATCGTTAGTAGCGTAAATGGTGAGCGACCTACAGTATTAAACACGCCCAAGCGGTCAAAAATAGAAAGTGCTCCAAAACTAACCAATTGAGCAATGGCCATAATAATACTAACAAATACAATTAAAGAAAATCGTACACTGTGCATGTGCTTCATTTTTCAACCGCCTTATACCCTAACCCACGAATCGTAATAATTTCAAAATCTGGATTATCATTAAATTTATTTCGTAATCGATTAATGTGAACATCCACCGTATGTTCTTCACTTTCACTGTCAATATTCCAGACACTATCCAATAGTTGAGAACGTGTAAATATTTTATTTTTATAACTTAATAAGTGAAATAGTAGCGCAAATTCCTTTTTCGGAAGTTCAATCGTTTTATCTGGAGTCGAAACAGTCAAGCTGTCATAATCCAGTGTTGTATTATGAATCCGCAATTGTTGTTGACTATTAATCTTACAGCGCCGTAATAGCGCATAAATACGTAAAATCATTTCATCAAAATCAATCGGTTTTACCATATAATCATCAATTCCGAGTCGAAAGCCCTTCCGTTTATCTTCCAACGATTCCAATGCTGTAATCATTAAAATCGGTATGGATGGATTGATTTTACGTATTTCATCCACAAGATCATAGCCATCCATATGAGGCATCATAATATCGCTAATGATTAAATCAAATCGATAATTTTCAAATAATGCCAATGCTTGGCTCCCATTATTTGCAAGGGTTACATTAAAATGTTCCCGTGTTAATACCTTTTGAATTAAATGTTGGGTATTTATCTCATCTTCTACCACTAATATATTTACCATATTCAATGAACCCTCCCCTTTAATGATAAAGAAATTTTAACGTAAATTTTTGGGAATCGTTGATATTGAGTTGAAATTTTTCCGTTTCAATAGTTAGCGTAAAGATTTTTCTTTGCGCAATAAAGGTGAAAACATGGAAAAATATTATACAGGAATAGACATTGGATCAACGACAATTAAATTTTATATATGCAATCAAAACGATGAGTGCATTTATTCCAGTTATGTTCGACATAACTCAGATTTAAAAACAACATTAGCCAATGAATTAAATAACTTACTGCATCAATTCAACGATATTGAAATGGCCTGTGTTATTACCGGTTCAGGTGGATTGGAACTTGCCAATCAATTGGATATCCCTTTTATTCAAGAAGTAATTGCCTGCACACAAACCGTTGAAAAAATCATTCCCCAAACCGATGTTGCCATCGAATTAGGGGGAGAAGATGCCAAAATCACCTATTTTAATGGTGGATTAGATCAAAGAATGAATGGGACTTGCGCTGGCGGTACCGGAGCATTTATTGACCAAATGGCCACATTATTACAAACGAATGCCATTGGCTTAAATGAAATGGCAAAATCCTACACAACCATTTATCCCATCGCTTCACGGTGTGGTGTTTTTGCAAAAACCGATATTCAACCATTAATTAATCAAGGTGCACGTAAAGAAGACATTGCTGCTTCTATTTTTCAAGCCATTGTCAATCAAACCATTTCAGGTCTTGCATGTGGTAAACCAATCAAAGGCCATATTGCCTTTCTTGGTGGCCCATTAACATTTTTAGATCAATTACGACAACGATTCATTGAAACACTGCATTTAAATAAGGATTGCGTCCTATTCCCAGAAAACTCACAACTATTTGTAGCCATGGGTGCTTGTATCAGTGCAAAATCTTCGTCGAACACAGTGACAGTAACGCAATTATTGCATCAATTGCAATCACTTTCCAATTTAACATTACGTGCAAACACTGCATTACCTCCTTTATTTAAAGATGAGGACGAATTGCAAAGTTTTGAAGCAAAACATCATCAATCCCTTGTTAAAACAAAAGACTTATCCAGTTATCAAGGTAATGTATTTTTAGGCATTGATGTGGGAAGCACTACCAGTAAAACGGTGTTAATTGATTCCCAAGGTAATCTTTTATATTCCTTTTACAGTTCCAATAAAGGAAATCCATTGAATTTAATGTTGCAAATCATGCAACAGATCTATCAAGAGCTTCCTGATGGTGTAACGATTGCAAGATCTGGGGTTACCGGTTATGGGGAAGCTTTAATTCAAAGTGCACTAAAAATTGATATTGGTGAAGTGGAAACGATTGCGCATTATACTGCTGCCAAGCACTTTTGCAAGGACGTGGACTTTATATTAGATATAGGTGGCCAAGACATGAAAGCAATCACCATTAAAGATGGCATCATTCAAGACATTACTTTAAACGAAGCCTGCTCTTCGGGATGTGGATCATTCTTAGAAACATTTGCCCATTCCTTAGGCTATGATATTCAAACATTTGCCAACTTAGCATTAAAAGGTGATGCACCAGTTGATTTAGGCTCCCGTTGCACTGTCTTTATGAATTCTAAAGTAAAACAAGCTCAAAAAGAAGGAGCATCAATTGAAAACATTGCCGCTGGGCTAGCCTATTCCATCATTAAAAATGCATTGTATAAAGTGATTAAATTGCGTAATAAAGATCAACTCGGTCAACATATCGTTGTCCAAGGAGGTACATTCTATAATGATGCAGTATTACGTGCCTTTGAAATAGAAACCGAAAAAAATGTCATTCGTCCCGATATTGCAGGATTAATGGGGGCTTATGGCATGGCATTATTAGCAAAAGATAGTTATGATGGTAACCCATCCTCACTCATTGATGCCAATCAGATTCAATCATTTACTTATACTACCACAATGCGTCATTGTGGAAAATGCACTAACAATTGTCTATTAACCGTAACGCAATTCAATGACGCTCGTCAATTTGTCAGTGGCAATCGGTGTGAACGTGGTGCGGATTTACCATTACCTAAAGAGAAGCTACCTAACTTGTATCAATATAAACGCAACCGTATCTTTCACTATCAAAGCCTAAGTAATGATCAAGCCACACGTGGTACGATTGGTTTACCACGTGGACTGAATATGTATGACAATTACCCATTTTGGCATACATTATTTACTCAATTAAAATTTAAAGTCGTCTTATCGGATCCTTCCAGTAAATCATTATATGAAAAAGCCATGGATACCATCCCAAGTGAAAGCGTGTGCTATCCGGCAAAATTAATGCATGGTCACATTCAAAACTTAATCGATAAAGGCATTCATTTAATCTTCTATCCCTCACTCATGTATGAACGCAAAGAATCCAAATTTGCGCAAAATCACTTCAATTGTCCAATAGTTGCTCAATATTCAGAAACAATTCGCAACAATATGGAATCATTAAATAATCCTTCCATTACCTTTAAAAATCCATTCCTTTCATTAAATAATCCCAAGACAATGGCCAATGTTCTTTTGGATACGTTTAAGGAATTTAATATATCTTCTCATGAAATGAAACATGCTTTAACGTTAGCCTATCAAGCATTGGATAACTATCATCATGATGTACAAAAGCAAGGTGAATTGGCCCTTGAATACATGCATCAACATCATAAAAAAGGAATTGTATTGGCTGGTCGACCTTATCATATTGATCCTTTAATTAATCATGGTATCGATCAACTCATTACCAGTGAAGGATTTGTTGTATTAAGTGAAGATAGTGTTGCCCATTTGAATCAAGATACTCCAGATTTAAGGGTAATTAACCAATGGACCTATCATTCGCGTTTATATAATGCAGCACAATACGTAGCACATCAAAATGATTTGCAATTGGTCCAATTGACTTCATTTGGTTGTGGATTGGATGCCATAACCAGTGATCAAGTCAACGAATTATTAAAATCGCATCGTAAAATTTATACCCTAATAAAAATCGATGAAATCACTAATTTAGGTGCGATACGTATTCGGATTCGCTCCCTTAAGTCAACTATTAAGCATCAAATAAACAACAATGAACCTACAGCTGACTATCATCCAATCCATACCCCTTACACAAAACAAATGAAAAGGGATAATTACACAATTCTTTGCCCACAAATGTCCCCTATTCATTTTCAATTCATCGAAAAAGCAGCCAGATGTAGTGGATACAACTTAGTCGTATTACCTAGCGTGGATCAACAATCCGTTGAACTGGGTCTAAAATATGTCAATAATGATGCTTGTTACCCTTGCATATTAGTCGTCGGGCAATTAATGAACGCATTGTTGTCCGGTCAATACGATTTAAATAAAACCGCTTTGATTATATCTCAAACAGGTGGATGTTGTCGGGCGACAAATTATATTGCATTAATTAGAAAAGCATTAGCTGATGCTAATCTATCCCACATACCGGTTATATCCGCTAACCTATCCGGTTTAGATAATAATCCTGGATTTACATTGTCGTATGGCTTATTAAAAAAAGGAATTATGGGTCTATTATACGGTGATTTATTCATGCGCGTTCTGTATCAAACGCGTCCTTACGAAAAACAAAGTGGCAGTGCCAATGCACTGTATCATTATTGGATAAACGTTGCCATGGAAAATATCGCGAATGGAAATTTCCACCAATTTAAAGAAAATGTAGCGGCTATTGTTGATGCTTTTGACAGTCTACCACGCATTGCTACCTTAAAACCACGCATTGGCTTAGTTGGAGAAATCTTAGTTAAATTCCATCCAACAGCCAATAATGAAATAGTTAAAATCATTGAAAATGAAGGTGGGGAAGCAGTTATGCCCGACCTTACGGATTTTTTCTTATATTGTTTCTACAATGCACACTTTAAAGAAACACACTTTGATGGTTCGAAAGCCACAACCTTATTATCCAATAGTGGAATTGCTTTAATTAATCAATTACGTCATCCCATGATACAAGCCTTAAGCAAATCCAAACACTTTAATCCCCCAAGTGATATTGATCATATTGCCCATTTGGCCAGTGACATCGTTTCTTTAGGTAATCAAAGTGGTGAAGGATGGTTTTTAACTGGCGAAATGTTGGAACTTATCGAAAGTAACTGTCCCAATATTATTTGCATGCAACCTTTTGCTTGCCTACCTAATCACATCACAGGAAAAGGCGTCATTAAAACCATCAAAGCTAAATATCCACAAAGCAATATTGTGGCCATTGATTTTGATCCCGGTGCATCCAATGTCAATCAACTTAATCGTATTAAATTAATGTTTGCAACTGCCAAACAAAACTTATATAACACAACGCACAATGCATAAATAATGTGCCAGTTCTTAATAGAACTGGCACATTTTATTCGCTAAATAAACTTTGATTTAAAAAAGATGCATTACTACCTTGTGGATAAATGCGTAAATTCTGTGCATTGTGAGCAATCGCTTGCTTTAATTGATTCATATAAATCCAACTGGTTTCAATTAAACGCCAATCACTAAACATGGCATGATCACTATTGGCTAAGGCCAGCAAAAGTCGCTCGTAGGCTGCTGGTGTATTAATGCGAAATACATCCTGACAGCTTTGACAAAAATCCATACTGGTTTGAATGATTGCATCACTATTACCCGGTTGCTTTATATTAAATTGATAATATACTCCTTCATTGGGTGCAATTTTAATCACTAAAATATTAGCTTTTCCATACCCTGGTACTGGTTTAAAATGAATGATCACTTCCATCTGTTTTCGATCCAATTTCTTTCCAGTTTGAATAATAAATGGCACACCCTTCCAACGCGGATTATCAATATAAAGTTTTACTGCTGCATATGTTTCAGTTAATGAATTGGTATTAACATGCATTTCATTACGATACCCATCATATTGCCCCAAAACAATCGATTGATTCACATCATTTGTATCCACTGGCTTTAATTGGGTCAACACATTTAATTGATTTACTTTTAATTGTTCGCTGGTAAGTTGAGCTAAAGGTTCCATAGCTACTATGGATAAAATCTGAAACAAATGATTGGCAACCATATCATTAAGTGCCCCAACATGATCATAGTAATTACCCCGCGTTTCCACACCCAAAGTCTCCAAGGCATTAATTTCAACATAATCAATGTATTCTCTATTCCAAACGGAAGCAAACATGGGGTTTGCAAAGCGAATCGTCATGATATTTCTGACCATTTCTTTACCTAAATAATGATCAATATAATACACATTATCTTCACCAAAATGATAAATTAATTGTTGGTATAATCTTTTGGCATCTTCTAAATCATTACCAAATGGTTTTTCTACAACAACCTTAGCCTGATTGGTTGCGTTAACACTTACTAAATGATTGGAAATAATACCAAAATAACTCGGCGCAACAGCAAAATAGTAAATATGATTATTCATATTATTTACTTTGTAATAATCCATTAACTTTTGATAATTCATTGCATTATCTAAGTCCATCTGAATATAGTGGATAATTTGACAAAAAGTTTGCCAGTTTACTTCATCCACTTTATATCGTGCATGCTTAACTACCCATTCGTACGCCAATTGACAATAGTCATTGGTAGTATAATCCCTTCGACCAATCACTACAATATTAAAGTCTAATTCGCCACTTGCATGTATATTAAAGAAAGCAGGTATTAACTTACGAAACGATAAATCCCCTGTTCCACCAAATATCGTATAAGTAACCTTACCCATCATAAGGTATTTTCATTCCATTCATGGTGGAATGCTCCTTTTTGATCATAACGTAAAAATGTGTGCGCCCCAAAATAATCCCGTTGCGCTTGAATTAAATTCGCACCCAATAAATCCGCGCTAATCTGTTGTAAATAGATTAACGTAGCATTAAATACAGGTAACGGAATATTAGCTAAATTCGCCCAATTTATAACATTAACTAATGCTGCCTTATTATCTTGCACAATACTTTTAAATTCATCCGCTAATAGTAAATGAGCAAGCATCGGATCATTTAAATAAACTTTTTCAATTGGATACAATAATTGTGATTGAATAATACATCCTGCTTTAAATACTTGCGCAATGCGATGCATTGGTAAATGCCAATTATACGCATTGGAAGCACTACGATAGATATCAAATCCTTGAGCATACGTAACTACTCTGGCTAAATACAGTGCTTTACGTAACACTTCAATAAAGTCCGATAACGCTTCACCTTCCATTGCCTTATGATTGTAAGAATTGTTCTTATACGCATTGCGCAAGTATGACTCATTTGAAATAATCCGTGCATTGGTTGCCGCTTGTATATTACTCGCATTGCACCCTAAATCAAAAGCTACTTGACTGCTCCATTTACCCGTACCCTTTTGCGATGCAACATCTAAGATACAATCAATCAAATCACTACCTGTTAATGGATCTTTTTCAATGAGAATGCGTTCACTTATTTTTAATAGATAACTATTCAATTCACCATTATTCCACTTTTTATAAATAGCAGCAATGGATGCATTATCCAGCATTAAACCTTGACGCAATAAAAGGTAACTTTCTACAATTAATTGCATATCCCCATATTCAATGCCATTATGTATCATTTTAACGAAGTGACCCGCACCATCACTTCCCATATACGCTGCACAACGTGTTCCATCACGCGTAAGCGCACCAATCGCGTTAATGATTGGTTCAATTAACGGGTAATTTGCTAAATCACCACCAACCATCATACTTGCACCATGACGTGCCCCATAAGCACCACCACTAATCCCAATACCGTAATAAATGATTCCCTTATCTTTTAAATATGTTTCGCGCTTAATTGTATCTTGATAATATGAATTTCCACCATCCATCACAATATCATTTTCATTTAAATAATTCACTACTTGATCAATGACCCAGTCAACAGCCTCACCTGCACTAACCATCACCATTACCTTACGCGGTTTTGTTAATGATTGAATTGCTTCCTTTAAAGAAAAATAAGCATGAATATTTGAATGGGAATTATTATTTAAAAATTTCTTTGTTAATTCTTGGGTTCGATTATACACTGCAACATTAAAGTTGTGATCTGCAATATTTAAGGCTAGGTTACTTCCCATTACACCTAACCCAATAACCAAGATATCATTCATATGTATTCTTGTATGATACAAAGCGTACCTTGCTTAGCTTCGTACATAGCTCTCCTTTC
>CALCFG010000129.1 GCA_937900565.1 uncultured Erysipelotrichaceae bacterium | reverse complement strand
AACGAATACAAAAACACGTTTCTTAGGTCATCCAATGGAATTGGCTTGTTCTACTGAAATGATGGGACGTATTTTCAATGGGGCAGGAAAACCGATTGATGATGCCGGTGAAGTTTATGCTGATGAATTCATTGACATTAATGGTTCACCCATTAATCCAGTTTCTCGTAAATATCCACGCAATTGCATTACTACTGGAATTAGTGCCATTGATGGATTAAATTCATTGATTCGTGGTCAAAAGTTGCCAATTTTCTCTGGCTCTGGGTTACCTCATGATAAATTAGCTGCACAAATTGTGCGTCAAGCAAAAATCAGCGGGGAAGACAGTAAGTTCTGCATTGTTTTCGGTGCCATGGGTGTTAAACATGATGTGGCAGAATTTTTTAAACGCAGTTTCGAAGAAACTGGTGTTATGGAACGTGTGGTGATGTTCACTAACTTAGCGAATGATCCAATTATTGAACGAACGTTAACACCTTTATGCGCATTAACTGCGGCAGAATACTTAGCGTTTAAACATGATATGCATGTCCTTGTTATTTTAACGGATATGACAAGTTATTGTGAAGCATTGCGTGAATTTAGTTCAAGTCGTGGTGAAATTCCTGGGCGTAAAGGATATCCGGGTTATTTATATTCTAACTTAGCTGCTATTTATGAAAGAGCAGGAATGATTAATGGTTCCCAAGGTTCGGTAACGCAAATTCCTATTTTAACAATGCCTAATGATGATATTACCCACCCAGTTCCTGATTTAACTGGATATATTACTGAAGGGCAAATTGTTTTAGATCGAGGATTGGATAGTAATGGTATTTATCCACCGATTGGTGTATTAAGTTCATTAAGTCGTTTAATGAAAGATGGTATTGGAGAAGGTTTGACACGTAAAGATCACCAAGATGTAGCAAACCAATTATTTGCTTGTTATGCACAAGTGCAAGAAGCAAGAAGTTTAGCTAGCGTTATTGGTGAGGATGAATTGAGTGAAATGGATCAAAAGTATTTAGCTTTTGGTAAATTATTTGAACAAATCTTTATTGGTCAAGGATACAAACGCAGAAGCATTGAACAAACATTGAATTTAGGTTGGGCATTGTTATCCACATTGCCAGAAAGTGCATTAGATCGTTTAGATCCACAATTAATTAAAGAAAATTATAATCCAGCACAAGCAAGCAAAATTATTGACTTGGAACAAAGTGAAGGTGAATAATTATGGCACAAATTACTGCGACCAAAGGTAATTTGCTTGCGGCGAAGAAAAGCTTAAGCTTGGCAACGATGGGTTATGATTTGTTGGATCGTAAACGAAATGTATTGATTCGAGAAATGATGAGCTTAGTGGATGAAGTAAAAGTATTGCGTGATCAAATTAGTGATATTTACGATACTGCTTATTACTTATTGCAACAGGCAAATGTTTCATTGGGGATTATTAATGATATTGTTAAACAAGTCCCAATTGATGATGGAATAGAAATTACATATCGTTCCGTTATGGGCGTTGAAATTCCTAAAATAATCTATCATGAACAACCAGTGGAGTTACGCTATGACATTGAAAGTACAAACTCGAGAGTCGATGAGGCGTACATACAATTTGCTAAAGTTAAATCATTAACGATGAAATTGGTTGAAATTGACAGCAGTACTTACCGTTTAGCAAATGCCATTCGTAAAACACAAAAAAGAGCCAATGCTTTAAAAAATATTGTTATTCCGAATTATACCTATCAAATTAAGTTTATTTCGGATGCTTTGGATGAAAAAGAACGTGAAGAGTTTTCCCGTCTTAAAGTTATCAAAGCTCAAAAAGAAAACAAAAGCGCTTAACGCGCTTTTTTTTAATACTGCAAATGCCAATATACTAATGTAGATTTGGCATACACATTATCATAAAAAAATTATAGCCAACAAATGTAAAATATTTGTTTACTATAACAAAACTGTTGCATTATGGAATAAATTCATTGATAATATTTTATGTTTCATGTAAGGAAACAAAAAGTTTACTATAAGTATATCGTTGAAAGAGGGTGAAGCATCTTGGATATCGGAAAAAGAATTCGAGAATTAAGATCGTTAAAAAGTTTAACGTTGGAAGAGTTAGCGGATCGTTGTGAATTAACGAAAGGTTTTTTAAGTCAATTAGAAAATGATATGAATACGCCAAGTATTCAAACGCTAATGGATATTACTGAAGTTTTAGGCATTAGTATGAGCGATTTTTTCAAGGAAGAACCATATGAAAAAATCGTATTTAAGCAAGCTGATTTATTTGATGATGAAAAAGACGATTATTTAAGGCAATGGTTAGTTCCTAATGCGCAAAGTAATGACATGGAACCAATTCGCTTAGTATTAAAAAGTGGTGGTGTTGGACCGAAGGTATATTCAGCACATGGTGAAGAGTTTGGTTATGTCATTAAAGGCAGTGGTGTGCTAGTGTTTGAAGATGGGCGTAAGTACACCTTACAAAAACAAAACTCGTTTTATTTAGTGGATGCGAAAGCTCATTGGATTGAAAATCATAATAAAAATGATTTGGAAGTTATCTGGGTGAGTACACCACCAATCTTTTAGTTATAGGGGTAGGAAATGAAAAAGTTAATTCAGTTTAAAAATGTTGTGAAAGAATTTAACGGCAATGTTGTTTTAAAAGGTATCAATCTAGATATTTATGAAAATGAATTTGTCACATTATTGGGACCTAGTGGGTGTGGAAAAACAACCTTATTGCGTATTTTAGGGGGATTTTTAGACCAAACGAGTGGGGAAGTGTTATTTGATGGGAAAGATATAACAAAGTTACCTGCGTATAAACGTCCAATCAATACTGTGTTTCAAAAATATGCTTTATTTCCACATTTAAATGTTTATGACAATATCGCGTTTGGCCTAAAAATAAAAAAAGAGCCGAAAGATGTTATTGAACAAAAAGTTATGCGTATGCTTTCCTTAGTTAATTTGGAAGGATTTGAAAAACGAAACGTCACCTTACTTTCAGGTGGACAACAACAACGGGTGGCCATCGCGCGAGCGTTAGTCAACGAACCAGAAGTATTGTTGTTGGATGAACCATTGGGTGCATTGGATTTAAAACTACGTAAAGAAATGCAACGTGAATTAAAACGTATACAACAAGAAGTTGGCATTACCTTTATTTTTGTTACCCATGATCAAGAAGAAGCGCTAACGATGAGTGATAAGATTGTTGTCATGAAAGAAGGGGAAATTCAACAAATTGGTAGCCCTGCGGATATTTACAATGAACCAATCAATACCTATGTGGCAACTTTTGTGGGTGAATCCAATATCATTGAAGGGGTTATGAAGCAAGATCGTTTGGTGAATTTTGATGATAAAGACTATGTTTGTGTCGATTCAGGATTTAAACCCAATGAATTGGTTGATATTGTCATTCGTCCAGAAGATATTGATATTGTGCCTTATCGTCAAGGTATTTTAAATGGTACGGTTAAGTCCGTATTATTTAAAGGTGTGCATTATGAAATTATGGTAGAAACAGTTTCAGGAATTAGTAAAACGGTTAAAATGCACGTTAATGCCAATCATGATACTGTTAA
>CALCFG010000128.1 GCA_937900565.1 uncultured Erysipelotrichaceae bacterium | reverse complement strand
AAGAAAGGAGAGCTATGTACGAAGCTAAGCAAGGTACGCTTTGTATCATACAAGATTACTATGACAATTAAAGAATTACCAAAGGTTGAATTGCATTTACATTTGGATGGATCTATTAATCCTCAATTGGCTTACCAATTGGCGTTAAAGGACCAATTAATCGATGCGAATGAAAATTATGACACTTTTGTTACTAAAATGGTGGCACCGCGTAATATTGATCATTTGTGGCAATTTTTAAAATGCTTCGATTTGCCGATTGCCATAATGCAATCTAAGGAAAATATCCAAGCCACTACTCAAGATTTATTGGAGCAATTAATTCGAGATCATGTGGTATATGCAGAAATTCGTTATGCACCAGGTCAACACATTGCTTCTGGCTTATCATTAAGCGATGTTATGGATACGGTTGTTAATGTTGTTGCTGAATTTAATAAAATTCAAAGCAATTGTAAGGTAGGAATTATTCATTGCTTAATGATTGATTCTTCCTTACAAAATGATAATATCAATTGGGATGTTGTGAATCTTACGGCTAACTATTTAGATAAAGGAGTCGTGGGTATTGATTTAGCGGGTCCGGAAGGGGCGGTTAATATGGAATACTATGAACCTTTTTTTGCTTTGGCTAATAAGTTGAATATTCCGTTTACTATTCATGCGGGGGAAGTTGGTCCAGCCAGTAATGTAGCGATAGCTTTACGTTATGGTGCTAAACGTATCGGCCATGGAGGCAATTGTATTTTGGATGATAAAGTTGTGGAAATGGTTAAAGCCAATGACGCATTACTTGAAATGTGTTTATCCAGCAATGTACAATGTAAAAACCAACCAAGTTATAAAGATCATCCCTTAAAACCCTTATTACAAAAGGGGGTTAAATGCTGTCTAAATTGTGATAATCGTACACTAACTAATATATCATTAACTGACGAATACCAACATGCCATGGATGATTTAGATTTAACAATGCATGATTTAATTCAAATGAACATTTATGCTTTGCAACATGCTTTTATGGATAATGACTATACAAAAGATTTAATCAAACAATTCACTGCATTACTCGATAATAATTAAGAAACAAAAGTCTATCTACGATATAATGTAACAATGAAATGTAGATGGGCTTTTGTTTTTATATTCCTTGGAATAATACTTTCATTAAACAATGATATAAATGCGTATGATATTACGGATTTAATTGATAGTGATAGTTATTGTGTCGTTAGTGAGTCAAATACTAATCAGTGTTTGTTTGAAAGTAATGATTATAATCAAGCAATGCAGTATGGGCAACAGTTAAGCGACAATGCATGGTTTATTGTTAAAAATAATAAAGTTGTGAGTGCTAATCATGCCATTGCTTTACTTGATCAAACGGATTGTTTAACTAACGTTGAATATATTCAAGAAAGTAATGATGCCTCTGGGTATACCAATGGCTGTTACGGTGTTGATAGTGCTTATATTAGGACGAATAGTAATGCATCGCATGCGCTAATTCGTCTTTCTGGCGTCGATGCATGGGTACCTATCAATCAAGTAACTATCGTGCCTTTAGCACTCTATAATGGAAATTTAAGTGTATATTATGTGGAAGATGGCGAATTAGTGCATGCGATATTATCGGATCAACGTAATTATTTATCACGTAATGAATATAAACTTGATGTTGCGCCTGATTTTTTTAGTGAAGGTAATGATTATTACAGTTATGATGGTCATTATTTTTATGATGATATCACTGCATGTTTAAATGATATTGCCAATAATACAAGCAGCAATAGCGTCAATTTTAATCAACCTTACTATAACTTTTATCAATACAACAACCATTTAACGTTAAGCAATGTTAGTAATGACCAACTTAGTGCTATATTGCAAAAATTGGGAAGTGATGAAGCGTTTACTTATTTTTCTGATTTGAATGGGGATAGTGTTGCAGATAATATTTATGGTTCGTTATTGGGTAATCGAAGTAATGATTTTATCAATGCGCAGGATTTAAACAATGTTAATGCTTTGATGATGGTTGCATTAAGTTTAAATGAAAGTGGATATGGACGCTCTTATTTAGCGTATACACGGAATAATTTATTTGGTCATGCAGCTTATGATCATGCGGTTGAAGCCAATGCATCGCGGTATTTGTCTCCATATTCGTCCATTGCATCTCATGCAAAAAATTATATTGTGGACTCATATTGTGACGCATCGAGTTTTACGTACCATGGCTGTTATTTTGGAAACAAAAACAGTGGAATGAATGTTTCTTATGCATCAGATCCTTATTGGGGTGAAAAGGCGGCATCTTATTATTATCAATTAGATAAGCAATTAAATCATAATGATAAAAACAGTCATGGATTTATCGTTAGTACTAATGATATCTGGGTATATAAAGATGCAACATATAACAATCATTTAACTCAATATAAGGGAAATGAACATGTTTTTGAGCTCGTTAGTTTATTGGATAATGGTTATAAAGTTAAACTAGATCATAGTGTTGAAATTGATGGCTTGGTCTATAACGAAGGATTTATTACTAAAGAAGATGTTGCCTATATTTATCAAGGCCCCAATGAAATTGAGGTACCGCAAGCCATTACCATTGATGCTAATGGCGGAAGTTATCAAAATGGCGAAAAAACATTAACTTATTTTTCTTATAATCAACCGTCATTGATTCCATACTATCCAGGACATCAATTTATCGCTTATCAACAAAATGAAAAAGGTGTTTACGTTGCACAATATAAAGAAACATTACAGTTAAAGATGGCACATTTGCCCAAATTATTGTATGAACTTAACGAAACCATTGATACTCAGGATGGTTTAGTGGAATTAACCTATGCAGATGGTACGAAGGAAACGGTACCGTTAAGCATTGAAATGTTAAGTAATGTAAGTACTAAAGAAAGCGGTACGCAAAGTGTTACTGTAAGTTATGGTGGACAACAATGCACCTATTTGATTGATGTATCTAGTCAAAAGGATGAACAATATCAATCCATAAAAGAAACATTGAACGCAACGTTGGAATATGGCAGTGCAACCACACAACAGTTATTGGAGTTTAAATCATTATTTGATCAACGCACCAGTTCTTTTCCGCGCTTTAGTATGAATGAATATGCCGCATTATCTGCAATTTTTGATCCAGTATTGGCATTAAATGATATTACGATTGGTTTTAGTGGGGAAGACTTAGTAAGTGTAGGTAATCTTGGATTAGCATTGAATTTAAACCATTATTCAGATAATGCATTATTTGCAAACCATTTTCAAATTAATTTAACTCAAGCCAAAGCACAACTTGCGCAAGATAATCCATTTGCGCAATTAGGTTATGCCTTAGTTAAAAGTTATGATCTAACCATTAGCCATAATTGGGAGAGTGTAAAATCATTAGCAACACCTATTCTTATCCAATTAAGTTTGGAGAATCTTAGCAATCATCGCTATATAGTCTATTGTGATGATGGCGAATCATTGGTACAATTACCAACGTATCAAAGTGCATCGGGGTTATCGTTTATATCCAATATGATCGGTAAGATTTATATTGTGGATACAAATAATGAAACTATCATTGACGAATTGGATGTATCTGGTTATTTTACTAAAGATAATCAAGTAAATGATCCATTTAATAGAACAGATTTGATACTGCACAGTTTGATTGCATTAATTACAATTGCAGTTGTATTGCTATGGATTGGACTAGTTATGGTTATAATTAAGAAAGGAAGGAAACGTGCGTACCGTAAGAATAAAACTCGAACAGCTAGAGTATCAATAGGTCAATCGTTAGTTGAAAGCTTAGCTCGGCAAGGACAAACTTTTCCTTTAAAAGTTAAACATTTACCGAATGGTAACTATTTTGTTTTGGATGGAAATAAACGCGTAAGTTATTTCAAACAATTTCATCCAAATAGTTTGCTTACTTGTGATGTCATTAATGACTTCACAACCGCAGGCAGCAACTATTGGGGAGAAAAAAATCATCATTAAGAAAGGATTATATGGAAAGATTACAAAAAATTATTGCACAATCTGGTTATTGTTCACGCCGAAAAGCAGAAGAATTCATTGAACAGGGAAGAGTAAGTGTTAATGGCACAATTGTTACAGAATTAGGAACTAAAGCTAATTATAGGGATAAAATTGCCATTGATGGTCAATTGATTAAAGCAAAAGAAGAAGCGGTAACATTTGTGTTTCATAAACCTAAAAATGTGTTATCGACAGTAAGTGATACGCATGGGAGAGAGTGCATTGCGGATTACTTTAAATATGAACCTTATCGTTTATTTCCGGTAGGTCGATTGGATTATGAATCCAGCGGATTGATTTTAGTTAGTAATGATGGTGAATTTACCAATTTAATGATTCATCCAAAGTACCATATCGGTAAAGTTTATGAAGTTACTATTGATGGATTATTAAGTGATCAAGATATCTTACAGCTAAAAAAAGGTATTCCGTTAGAAGATGGAATAACTGCACCATGTAAGGTTAATGTAGAAGTTATCAAACCAGATAAACCATTAATGAAATTGCGCATAACCTTATATGAAGGTAAAAATCGTGAGATTCGTCGTATGATGGCATATTTTGGATGCAACGTTAAACGCTTATGTCGTGTAGAATTTGGCCATATTGGATTAGGTCGACTAAAACCAGGTGAATACCGTAGATTGCGTAAAGAAGAAAAAGCGAGTTTAATTAAACAAGCTAAAACACAAACACTTTAATTATTAAAAGGAGTTTTAAACGATGTAAAACTCCTTTTCTTCTATTAAGGTTTATAAATGATATTGGGTAATAATGGATTCATCGGGATCAATAAAGATGGATTTATAATTACTCAATAAGACCTGCCCCGGGTTACCTTTTGGCAATTTTTTAACTTTATTGACAGGACAGTATTGCACTTCCACTGACGAAGAATGACGGTAGGGCGAAAATAAGGCAGCTATTTGGGCACATAAACGAATATAGAATTCATCATCATAATGATCCGTTAATAATACGTGGGCACCACTGGAATCTTTGACATGAAACCATAATCCTTTGCGGGCGTTGGTATTAAAAGTAATAGTCTCATTTTGAATACTATTTTTACCATAATAAATACGTACACCATTTACTTCAATGCTATTAATGGTTATTTCTTACTGACTTTTAAATAGCCTTTTTGTTGTAATTGGGTGCGTATTTGCGTAGCTGCAATAACATCCATATAATCTAATTGATCATATAGGTCTGAAAAATAATCGTATTCTTTTTGCGCGATATCCAATTGATTTTCTATGTGTTCAATGCCTTTGCGACTCTTATTGTATTTTTTATAATAACGTCTTGCATTGGTATAACTGTCATATTTACTTTCTAATGGAATTGATACTTCACATTCTGCTTCGTAATCATACGCAGTGATAGTGTCATGACCGCTTGATTGATTGGCTAATGTAAAAATCATATCCCCATAATTACGATACAAATCATAATCATTGGATAATTCCAATTGTTCATTGAGTTTTCGAATCTTACCATTAAAATGTTTTTTGTTATTTTTAATGCATTTTACAACATCAGCTGTTAAAGATTTTAACCGTTCTTGTTGTTCTTGCGTTTCAAAGATATAATTAATGCCTTCCATTAAATTCATTTTAATGGGAGTGTTTTTTAAATAAGTTAATGGAATGCAGTGATAAATAAATGTATTGTTTATCTTTGAAATGTATAAATGTGATGATTCGCGAATCATTTGCATAATGCTCATAAAATCTTGACTTGCCATTAACTCACTTACTTGAAGCGCAAGCTCTTTTGAAAATCCTTGAAATTGGTCTGCTAAAGAAATATCTTTGTTTATAAAAGTACAAGCAAATGGATCAACTTTATTGCGTTGACTTGGGGTAGGGATAAATTTAGCTCCTGGTTGAATGGTTCGTAATTGATTTTGAAACGGAGGGATGCGTTTAATGGCATCAATGATGATGCCTTCTTCATTAACTAATATTAAATTGGCATATTTTCCCATTAATTCAACGACCAATTGAATTTCAATTGCATCACCCAATGTATTGAATGTATGAATGGTTAAGGTAAACCAACGGTCATAATTAATTTGAGTAATATCACTAATTACTGCTTGTTCTAAATGTTTGCGTAATAACATTAAAAAACCTTTTGGTTCATCCAATGTCGCCAATTTTTGATCCAATATAGATACATGGGCAGTGTTAGGATGAGTGGAAATAAATAAGTTGAATTTTCCTTTTTCTTTATTCCGACATAAAAAAAGCAATTCATAATCGCTTATTTGACTAATTTTTTGTATTTTGCAAGGAAGGTAGTCGGCAATGACCTCTACTTGCTTATTTAATAATATTCCATCTATTGCCATGGTTTAATTATCAATGAATCTTCTTTAATTTGCAATGGTTGTTTGCTATACTCATAAGTGTATCCTTAAGGGGGATTGTATATGAAAAAAGGTTTATTAATTGTTGTTTCAGGGCCAAGTGGTGTTGGTAAAGGAACTATCTTAAAGAAAGTATTGGAAAATCCGACCAATAATTGTTTTTATTCCATTTCAATGACAACTCGTAAGCGTCGTGAAGGTGAAATCGATGGCGTAAATTATTATTTTGTTAACGAATATCAATTTCAAAATGCCATTGCCAATGATGAATTATTGGAATATGCAGAGTTTGTTGGCAACTATTATGGTACTCCAAAAAATGTTGTTGAAAAAATGCGCAACCAAGGAAAGAATGTTGTTTTAGAAATTGAAGTTCAGGGTGCAACGCAAGTTCTTGAAAAATGCAAAGATGCATTGTCTATTTTTATTGTGCCACCAAGCATGGAAGAATTAGAAAAACGCATTAAAGGTCGCGCAAGTGAGAGTGAAGAAGTTATTCAAGAACGATTAAAAAAAGCGCGTAAAGAATTAAATGAGACAACGAAATACAATTATGTTGTTTGTAATGAAAACATTGAAGTTGCAATTGATACGGTAAGTTCAATCATTCAACGTAAAATGCGTGAACAAGAATTAATTGAAAGTGGAAACTAGTTTTTCACTTTTTTCTTATAAAAGTCTATGAAAAAGAAAGTATTAGTTATCGGATCCAGTGTTTGTGATATCAATTTATCTGTGGACTATTTGCCTAACGTAAGTGGTGATGTTAAAGTGAAAAAACAAGTTATGCAATTGGGAGGATGTGCGTTTAATGTTGCTTCTGTGATGCGTAATTGTGGTATCGACTTTGATTTCTTATCTCCCGTAGGTCAAGGTATTTATGGACAATTCGTTCGTAATCAATTAGCGTTTGAAGGAATTAATAGCTTAGTTAATGATGTAAAAGGAGATAACGGATGCTGTTATTGTATTGTTGATAGCCTAGGAGAACGTACGTTTATGAGCTATCAAGGAGTTGAATATTTGTTTGATTCAAAATGGTTGAATTGCCTTGAGTTCAATGCGTATAGCTATGTTTATGTCTGTGGCTTAGAAATGGAACAGGTAAGCGGTGATGCGTTAGTAAATGCCGTTATTGATTTAAATATTCCAATAGTTTTTGCGCCTGGGCCACGGCATAATTCCATTGATTCATCATTACTTGATTTAATTTATCAACAACATCCAATTATTCATTGCAACAAAGATGAAATTCAAGAATTAACGAATTGCAATGATTTGCATGAGGCATTAGTGAATATGTATCAAAAAACCACTAATGTTGTAGTAGTTACCTTAGGTAGTCAAGGATGTGTTTACTATGATAATGCAGAGCATTATGTTGATGGATTCGACCAAGAGGTCATTAATACAATTGGTGCTGGTGATAACCATTGTGGGGCAATGATTGCTGGCTTGATGGAAGGTTATTCATTGGATTATTCGTTATTATTTGCTAATTATTACAGTGGATATGTTGTGAATACGGCATTTAGTTATTTAAGTAAAGAACAAGGAAATAGTATCGTTAATTCATTTAAAAAACTTATGCAAAAAAAGAATGGTTCGTGAACCATTCTTTTTTAAGTGATTTTTAAGAATTAACGATTGTAGAATTCTACGACTAATAATTCGTTGAAGTCTTTATTTAATTCATTACGTTCAGGTAAACGAGTGAATGTACCTTTACGAGTTTCTTTATCAACTTCTACGAAAGCTACGGTACTAACTTGAGCTTCCATAGCATCTTTAATAACTTGCATTTGTTTGCTTTTTTCTTTAACTTCAATTACATCTCCAGGTTGGCAACGGTAACTAGGAATATCTACTTTCTTACCGTTAACTGTAAAATGTGCATGTTTAACTAATTGACGTGCTTGACGACGAGTAGCAGCAAATCCCATACGGTAAACTAAGTTATCTAAACGAGATTCTAATAAGTTTAAGAAGTTATCACCAGTAACGCCTTCCATACGGCTTGCTTTATCAAATAAGTTACGGAATTGTTTTTCGTTTAAACCATAAGTGTATCTGATTCTTTGTTTTTCTCTTAATTGCAAACCATAGTTGCTTAATTTAGGTCGTTTGTTCTTTTGTGCATAACCATGTTGACCAGGGATGTAATTACGACGATCTCTGCCTTGGCTATCTTTTGCAAATTCTTTGCCAGTTTCTAATGTTGAAAAGCTTAAACGACGAGAAACTTTCCAAACTGGACCAGTATAACGTGCCATCTTTCTTCCTCCTTATTGTGGCGACACAATAAACGTATGTTTTAGTTGAAGTTGTGTTTGCATTGACTTTTTGGCTATAAGCAGTTAGCTACTCAAGAAATAAATATTGCAAACGCATCATTTCAACGCACATAAGCTGCTTATTGATGCGGATAATAGTATACCTTAAATTGATTGAATATTCAAAGCTTTTTTATTCAAATCGTAATGCATCGATTGGATTAAGCTTTGCTGCTTTATTGGCGGGGTAATAACCAAAGAAAACACCAATTATCATGGAGAACAATACAGCGCTTACACACGATGTAATGCTAGGTTTAACGGCAAAGCCGAGTACATTAGTACCAATACTAGCCAACAGTATACCTAAAATAATCCCAATTAATCCGCCAATTAGACAAATAATGATTGATTCAACGATGAATTGCAAGCGGATATCGTATGATTTAGCACCTAAGGCTACACGTGTTCCAATTTCTCTTGTTCTCTCAGTAATGGAAACGAGCATTATGTTCATTACACCAATACCACCGACAAGTAAACTAATGGCAGCAATGCATGCAATGGCAATTTGCATTGTGGCCATCATTTCATTCATACTATTTAACATTGTTTCCATACTTAATGTTTCAATCATAAAGTTTTGGTTGTTTGCATAGAAGCGATTGAATTGATTGTTTAATGAATCCATTAATTCATTGGTGGATACACCAAGCTTAGGAACAATAGTGAGTGAGTGGTACCCTTCAGGTTGGCTCGATAATTGTTTACTTACTTCAATCGGAATATAAACATTGGAAGAATGAATTCCGCTGAGCAAATAAGTTAGTGCATCAGAGTTACTATCTTGTTGAAAGACACCACAAATATAAAAGGGAATTTTTTGTCCATTGATTGTTAATAAGATAGTTTGCCCTAAGGGATCCATTCCAGAATAGAAAGTATCGGCGATTTCCTGCGAAATGACACAAACTTTACGTGTTTCTTCATTTTGAATGAATCGCCCGTGTGTTAAGGTTAAATTATCAATATAGCGTTGATCATGATTTACTCCTTGAATGGATAGTTGATATTTTTCTTTGTTATGTTCCATTAGCGTGGAACCATTGGATTCAGTGAGTGCAATATAATCGACGGTGGATTGATTGTTTTCGTAAATATAACTTAACATTTCTTTACTAATTAAATCCGTGCTTGAAGGGGATATGTTCGAAACATTAACACTACCGTCATTTTTGCGTTGAGTTAAATAAATACTAATATTACTAGCCCCCATGCTATTCATAGTATTATTAATATAACTCATCATTGAATCACCAATTGTATTAATGGCTATAACGGATGCAATTCCAATAATAATGCCTAACATCGTTAATAGTGAGCGCAGCTTATTTGCTTTTAAAGCAGATAAGGCCAATAAAATATTATCCTTCATAAAAATTTGCCTTCTTTCCGCTACGTGACGCAATAATATTGCCATCTTTTAAAGTTAGGATACGTTGCGCTTCTTCGCTTAATTCTTGAGAGTGAGTAATTAATACAATGGTCATGCCATCTTGATGCAATTGGTGAAATAAATCCATTACAATACGTGAGGTTTGTGAATCTAATGCACCAGTGGGCTCATCGGCTAATAACAAGGATGGATGATTTGCCATTGCACGTGCAATGGCAACCCGTTGCTTTTGTCCTCCGGAAAGCTCATTAGGTTGGTGTGTCATACGTAATTCCATTCCTACAAGTGACAATAATTCTTTAGCACGTTTTGTTCGCTCTTTTTGGCTCACACCAGCATATAACATCGGTAATTCTACATTTTTTAAAGCATTGGTACGTCCTATTAGATTAAATGTTTGAAAGATAAATCCTATCTTTTGATTACGAATGGTGGCTAATTGATTGCTATTGGCAGTGGATATATCCAATCCGTCCAGAAGATACGAGCCATTGGTAGGTTTATCCAAACATCCAATTATATTCATTAGTGTACTTTTACCACTACCTGATTCGCCAACAATGGCTACGAATTCATTTTCATATACACGTAAATCAATGCCATGAAGTATTTCCAATTCATTATCTTTACCTAAATTATATGTTTTGGTAATACCCTTCATATCAATGATTACTTTATTATTCATTGTTATTACCTTGCATTGCTTCCATTAATGGGTTATCAACGGTTTCAATCACACTGGCTTTAATTTTTGTGTTTTCATTTAGTCCGCTACCTTCTATGGAAGCATAATAATCGTTAGTTAGTAAGATGTTGATTTCTACAGGATTAAAGTTTTCATCGCTTTGATTGAAAATGTAGACATAATTTTTGCCTTCTTTAGTTTCAATGGCATCGCGTGGTACAACGTAACCTTCATTTGTACTATTTAATGTGATTTCAACATTAGCATTCATACCTATCATCAAGTTGGCATCGGTTGGCAAATTAATTTCAATTGGAAAGGTAACGGTACCGCTTGTGGAAGTGGCGTTTTGTAATGATGTTGTATTACTGGTTAATCCAATTGAAGTGATTTGACCTTGATATATCTGGTCGTTAGCATCGGAGGTAATATTTGCTTTCATACCTTGTTTTAATGATTGGATGTCATATTCTGCAACATTACAGTTAACTTTTAAATTTGAGGTATCGTTAATGATTGCTAAAGTGCCAGTTGGTAAATTGTTTAACACTGCATTCATATTAGTTACTGTGCCATCAATTGGTGCGGTTATTGTATAATCGTTGCGTTGCTTGTAAAGATTTTCCAATACGGTGGATGTACTACTGCTTAATTTTTCTAAATTTTCTTTAGTCGTTGTTACTTGGGCTTCTAATTCTTGTTGTTGAATATCAATTGTTTCAAATTGTTTACTTAATGTTTCACAACTACTATTCGCAGCTGTATAAGCATTGCTTGCTTGATTGTAAGTGGCTTCAGCAGCGCTTAATGCTTGCTGCTTCAAATCGGCATCTAATTTTAGGCCTTCATATTGTGCCATTAATGCCTGATTACAATTTGATGTGACTGTATTCTGTGGTGTGCTATCCTCGGTTTCTGAAGTATTAGGTGTCACAAGGCAAGAATCATTGTATTTTTTTAAAACTTCACTCGCTAAAGTAGATGCTTGTTGATAAGCTACTTTTGCCTGAGTATAGGCAGTTGCAGCAGTATCCATTGCGACTTTTAGGCTATTCGTAGCTGAATTATTACATGCTTCTTCTTTTGCTTTACGTGCTTGATCGAATGTTCCCCAACCTCTGTCTTTTGCTAATACTGCATTATCATAAGCTTTTTGAGCTGCTTCTAATTGGGTTTGCAAAGAATCTTTTTCTGCTTTAATTTGCTGATCAATAGTATACGTATCCAATTGGAATAATACTTGGCCTTTTTTAACGACGTCACCTTCCTTAACGTTAATGGAGGTGATTTTACTGGTGGCAAGCATTGAAACAACTTGATAACTATTAGTAGAATTTACAGTACCAGTAACAGTTAATGATTGGTTTAATGTGTCTTTTTTTAATTGAATCATATCTGGTAATACAATTGATTGTTGGTTACTTTTATTTTTCTTTACAAAATATAAACTACCACCAATGACACAGGTCAATGCTATGGCGGTAATAATAACAGGTTTACGTTTTAATTTCATTCAAATCTCCTATAAAGTGCCATAAATGCACTTGCATTATTTTATGCGAAAATTGTAAAAATCTTATGTGATTGATGGAGAATTGCAAAGTAATAAGCCTAAAAATAATATTTATATGTTGTATAATGAGATAAGTTATTAATGAATTAGTTAGGAGATATTACATATGAACTTACCGAATCGATTGACCGTAATGCGTATTTTATTGGTGCCAATCATCGTTTTGATTTACATTTTTCCTTTTTCGCAATTTGGAATTGAATTAACTAGTTTTGAAGTGTTAAATAGTACGATCAATATAAAAGATATTATTGTATTGATTGTTTTCTGCATTGCATCGTTTACTGATTTTTTAGATGGGTATATTGCACGCAAGAATAAATTGATTACAACATTTGGTAAATTTGCTGATCCAATTGCTGATAAATTATTAGTGAATACAATGTTTTTATTGTTTTTATCGAAAGGATTAATCCCGGTTGTTGCCGTTGTGTTAATGATTGCACGTGATTTAATTGTGGATGGATGTCGGTTGATTAGTGCTCAAAATGGAGTGGTTGTAGCCGCAGGTTCTTTAGGTAAATTAAAAACTGTTTTGCAAATTATTACCGTTATTATTATTTTGTTAGGTAACTTTCCATTTGAGTTTTATAACATTCCTTTGGATGTGTTTATGATATGGTTTACGACATTTATTTCTTTAGCATCCGGCGTTAATTACTTCAATCAATTAAAAGATTATATTTTTGAATCCAAATAAGATTTAAGTGTAAGCGAGTAATGAATACTCCTTATATTTATGAAGGAGATTTTTATGAGCGAAAACAATGAAAAACAACAGCGACTAGAAGCTGCATTATCCAAAATTGAAAAAGAATTTGGAAAAGGCTCTATCATGCGATTGGGTGATCGCAATGCTGTCGATATTGATGCATTAAGTTCTGGATCTTTAACTTTGGATGCGGCGTTGGGTATTGGTGGATATCCAAAAGGGCGGATTATTGAAATATTTGGACCGGAAAGTTCAGGAAAAACGACATTAGCATTGCACGCCATTGCCAAGTGCCAAGAAAACGGTGGCCGGTGTGCTTTTATTGATGCAGAACATGCGATTGATCCTATTTATGCCCAACATCTTGGAGTGAATACAGATGAATTATTGTTATCTCAACCGGATAGTGGTGAACAAGCATTAGAAATATGTGAAGTTCTGGTACGTAGTGGTGCGATTGACTTGGTGGTCATTGATTCTGTAGCTGCGCTTGTTCCACAAGCGGAATTGGACGGTGAAATGAGTGATAATCAAGTGGGGTTGCAAGCGCGTTTAATGAGTAAGGCAATGCGTAAGCTAAGTGGTGCAATGAATCAAAACAATTGCACAGCAATCTTTATTAATCAGCTAAGGGAAAAAGTGGGAGTTATGTTTGGTAATCCTGAAACTACCCCTGGTGGTAGAGCGTTGAAATTCTATTCCTCAGTTCGCATAGATATTCGAAAAAGTGAAGCCATTAAAGAAGGTACCATGATTGTTGGCAATAAATGCAATATCAAAATTGTTAAGAATAAAGTTGCACCCCCATTTAAAACTGCTTCGGTGGATATTATGTATGGTCAGGGTATTTCACATGTGGCTGAATTATTGAATTTAGCAGTTGAGTATGATTTGATTCAAAAAAGTGGATCATGGTTTAATTATAAAAGTGAAAAGATTGGCCAAGGAAAAGATGCTGCTAAGGCATTTATCATTGCTAATCCAGATGTTGAACAAGAATTAAATGAACAATTGCACGATATTTTATTCATTAAAAACAATGCGAATCAGTAATTTCTGATTCGTTTTTTTAGAAGGAATTGCTTAAAGTTAGAGCAAGTTATTAATTTAATGCCTCAAATTCAAATTATTACGGTCATTATGAAAGCGTTTATTTTTCGTATAAATATGTGATTAACTATGGTATCATTAATAAGGTTAAATTATAACCGTTTATATGATTTTAGGAGGACATTATGGAAAATATGCCAGTTCTGCTAATATCTGGATTTGTCGGCCTTATCGTGGGCGTTGCTATTATGGCAATATTAAACGCTATGGGCGTTAGTAAAGCACGTTCACATGCCAAAATACTTGTTGAAGATGCGAATGCTAAAAGTGAAACTATGCTTCGTCAAGCTATATTGGAAGGAAAGCAACAAGTTTCTGAATATCGCTTATCTGCTGAAAAAGAAATCAAAGAGGTTCAAACTAAAATTGCTGAATCTGAATCAAAATTATTACGTAGAGAAGATAATTTAGGATATCGTGAGCAAGCAATAACAAAAAAAGAAGCCGATTTAGATAAACAAAAAGAACAAATAAATGAAAAATTAGCAAATCTAGATAAAATGCAGGAAGATCTGCAAAGTAAAATAGATTCTCAAATTGTTGTGTTGGAACAAACTGCCAAACTGAGCCAACAAGAAGCACATGACCAAATTATGGGAATCATTGAAAAGAAAATGGAAGCTGAAGTATCAGCTTATATTCATGAACAACAAGAAATTGCTGTTGAAAAGGCGCAAGAAAATGCACGCGAAGTTATTGCTACAGCAATTCAACGTTATTCTCAAGATGAAGTTATTTCTTCAACTATTTCTGTTGTAGGTATCCCTAACGAAGAAATGAAAGGAAGAATTATTGGACGTGAAGGTCGTAATATTAAAGCGATTGAACAAGCAACTGGGGTTGAAGTTTTAATTGATGATACACCTGATTCTTTCACTATTTCTTGCTTTGATCCAATCCGTAGAGAAGTTGCGCGTCAAGCTTTGGAAATTTTAATTCAAGATGGACGTATTCAACCACAACGTATTGAAGAAGTAGTCAATAAAGTTAAAAAAGATATGGAAGTATCTTTTAGAAAATATGGTGAAGATGCAGTCTTTAAATTAGGCATTGGTAAGATGCCTAGGGAAATCATTCGTTTAATTGGGCGTCTTCGTTACCGTTATTCTTATGGTCAAAATGTATTGCAACATTCCATTGAAGTTGCATATTTTGCCGGAATGATGGCAGCTGAATTGGGTTTAGATCAAAATTTAGCTAAACGTGCTGGTCTATTGCATGATATCGGTAAATCAATTGACTTTGAACAAGATGGAAGTCATGTTGATCTTGGTATTAAGATTGCTAAGAAATATGGTGAAAATGATGTGGTATTAAATGCGATTGAATCCCATCATGGTCAAGTTGAACCGAAATATTTAATTTCTAACTTAGTTGCAGCAGCGGATGCACTCAGTGCTGGTCGTCCAGGTGCGCGTAATGAAACTATGGAAAATTATATTAATCGGATAGAAGAATTGGAAAAAGTTGCCTCTGGCTTTGAAGGTGTTGAAAAATCGTTTGCAATTCAAGCAGGGCGTGAGGTTCGTGTTATGGTTGTTCCAGAAAAAGTCGCGGATGCTAAGTTGGATAAACTTGCGATGGATATTCGCGATAAGATCGAAACTACAATGACTTATCCTGGTCAAATTAAAGTAGTTGTCATTCGTGAAACACGTGCATGCGAGGTTGCAAAATAGATGAACATACTCATTTTTGGAGATGTAGTAGGTAAGAGCGGTCGTACCGCTCTTTCTTGCTATCTGGCACCGTTAAAAGAAAAATATAAAATAGATTTTACAATCGTTAATGGAGAAAACAGTGCCCACGGTAAAGGGATTACACCGCGAATTTATAAAGAATTCACTCAATGGGGTGTGGATTGCATTACTTTAGGTAATCATGCGTTTTCAAAGCATAATATTGTTGAAGAGTTGAATTTATGTCCGAAATTGGTTTATCCTAACAATCATCCAAGCATTAATAATGGGTTTGGAGATAAAATATTCGAAGTCAATGGACAGTGTATACATGTAATTAATGTATTGGGGAATGCCTTTATGTTACCTGAACCATCCTGCTCTTGTTTTGATTTAATGCATCAGGCATTAAAGACGATTGACAAAAACGATTGTGTAATCGTAGATTTTCATGGGGAAGCAACAGCAGAAAAACGTGCATTTTTTGAAATATTCAATAATAGATGTTCAATTATTTATGGAACGCATACTCATGTGCAAACAGCGGATGAAATGATTAAAAATGGGTGTGCATTTATTAGTGATGTGGGAATGGTTGGAGCTTATGATTCTGTATTGGGAAGAGATATTCATGAATCATTGCAATTATATCGTGGCAAAAAGACACGTTATTTACCGAGTGATAATCCAGCTATTATTTGTGCAATTGTCGTTTGTTTGGATGAGAAAACATTGCAAGCTAAAACGATTAAGCGAATACAAATTCGCCCATAACATTTGAAAGGATTAATATGAAAACTGTAATTACTTATGGTACTTTTGATTTATTGCATCCTGGACATATTCGGCTTTTAAAACGGGCTAAAGCGTTGGGTGATTATCTGATTGTAGTTTTAAGCAGTGATGAATTTAATGCCATTAAAGGGAAGCACGCTTATTACGATTATCAAACACGTAAAGAAATGGTTGAAGCTATACGGTATGTGGATAAGGTTATTCCAGAATATACATGGGAACAAAAACAAGATGATATTGATAAATATCATGTCGATGTCTTTGTAATGGGGGATGATTGGAAAGGTAAATTTGATGATTTAAAAAATTGTGAGATCATCTATTTGCCGCGTACTGAAGGGATTTCTACCACACAAATTAAAGCTTCATTGCATGGTCAATTGCAATAAAAAGATACTGCTTAAGTATCTTTTTTAGTTGTATCGATATAAATTGGGCCTTGTTGAGTTAGTGGATTTACGGAATGATGGAATAAATAATAGATTCGTTCTGCATTGATCCAACTGGCCTTAATTTGCGTTGGTAGTTGATTGATGCGATTAACCATTGCGATATTACTATCAAATTTTGCGTTATTTAAATAAGCCTTTCCATGATTGTTAAACGCTAACGGATGAACAATTGTTGAATTGATGGATTGCATTGTATCTTTTGTTAAACCAATTAATATATTAACTAAAGTGCGTTGAATACGAGAAGTGGTATAGCGCTTGGTTGTCGCTTGATGAATAAATTGATTAAAATCTGTAGATTCTAAAATGCATTTTCTCAAATGCATTTCAATGCCTTCGCTAACTAAATGAATATTACGTAAATAATTGCTGGGTAAAGCAATCAAGGTTTGTTTTAGTATTGGAAAGTAATCATTCCATGTATTTGGATGAAAGGCGTTAATTTGATTTGCTAAAGGAGTATGATGACCGATATCTGCACCATTAAAAAATTGGGTCCGGATTGCTTTTGCACTGGAAATGGATTCTAATTGCGTAGCATGGTAATCATTCGTGCGTGCGATGGTATGGGCTTTAATAGTAGGATAATTTTTTAAAGCCTTTAAATAAGCAATTCCTAAAATATCGTTGCTTGCAAAACTAGAGCTACCATACGTTAAACTAGCGGCGTAGGAAGCACCGGTTTGTAATGATTCTTTTAAGTGGTCTGCGATTATGGGTAGTTCGGCAACTTGTTGCAATAACATTAAATTATTGCATTCGCTGCCAAAAACTATATCAGTTACATTAAGTGCAGCTAAAATATCAATGCTGCGTTTTGCAAATATATCAGCGCATTGATTGGTATAACAAAAAGGAAGTTCAATCACTAGATCAATCCCTTCATTAATTGCTTGCTTAGCACGGGTAAGTTTATCCACTATAGTAAATTCTCCCCGTTGTGTAATATTGCCACTCATCACAACAATGGTTAAATCTGGGTGAATTAATTGTTTCGCTTTATTCAAATGATAACGATGTCCGAGATGAAATGGATTATATTCAGCAATGATTCCTAAAATTTTCATAGTAAAAATTATACAGGAAAGTATTAGAAATAAGCTATAATACTGTCATGGATAAAATTAAATTTACTCGCAAAGAGTTAGAACAATTGGAAAGAGAATATATTACTATTGATGAAACATTAACATTTGGAAAAGATGCATTCGTTAATTATCCGCGCATTTTAGAAACAAAATCCATTCATGTAACGGGGAAAGGTAGTGCGTTACCTGGAGCAGATTTGTATGAATTTGAAATGCATTTAAAGGGAATTATTGTCTGCCCGTGTTCATTAACCAATGAGCCGGTGGATGTGGATATTGATTGTGAATATATGGATTGCTTTAGCTTTGAAGAAAGTGAAAGTGACGATGTTATTGTCTTAGAACATGATTATCTGGATTTGTTACCATTTATTTATGAAAGAATCTTATTAGAAATTCCAATAAATGTTGTCAAAAAAGGAAAAATCAAGTATCCTAGTGGAGATGGTTGGAGGATCCTTTCCGAGAAGGAGTATGAACAATCCAAAAATCAGGAGGTAGATCCTCGATTAGCCAAGCTTAAAGAATTTAAGTTTGAAGAATAAAAATATATACGTTTGGAGGTGTAACAATGGCTGTTCAACAAAGAAGAAATTCTAAATCACGTACTGCAAAACGTAGAACGCATTTCAAATTAACTGCGCCTACTTTAGTTAAATGTCCAAGTTGTGGAGAATATAAACTTCCTCATCACGCTTGTGCAAATTGTGGTAGCAAATAGGCTTTCGATAAGATTCGAAAGTCTTTTTTTATTTTGAATAACAAATTATGGCACAGTTTCTTTCATATGAAGAAATTGTGTCTTTTTATGTTGAGTTTACAAAAAATATAGTCCATAATGTTATTGCAGTGTCAAAAAGTGGGGAATAGTGGGACACTGTGGTATTAAAGTTATGTTTATAGGGACGTTTAAACACAAATTAGATAACAAAAATCGTCTGAGTATGCCAGCGAAGTTTCGCAATGAGTTTGGGACTTCGTGCATTGTCACGAAAGGTTTGGACGGTTGTTTAAGTGTATACTCTGAGTCTGATTTTCAAACGTTAATGGACAAGTTAAGTAAGATTCCTTCAACCAAAAAAGAAGCACGCAGCTTTGTGCGTGCTATTGCATCCAAAGCGGATACTTGTGAATTTGATGGTCAAGGAAGAATTCAATTGTGTAATACATTAATGAGTGAAGGGAAGTTTGAAAAGGAAGTTGTCGTTGTGGGTGTTGGTAACCATGTTGAATTATGGGCACAACCGTTATGGGAAGCTTACAACGTAGCTAATGAAGCAAGCTTCGAAGAAGTTGCAGAAAGTATGACGGATTTTCTAATATGAGCCAATATAATCAACATATCTCTGTTTTGCTCGACGAAACAATCAATAGTATGCACATTGTACCCGAAGGTATCTATGTTGATATGACAACTGGAAGAGGTGGTCATAGTGCAAAGATCTTGGAAAAGTTAAATGATAGAGGAAGACTAGTTTGCTTTGATAAAGATCAAAATGCTATTGATTATTGTGCAAATCGATTCAAAGATGATAAACGAGTAACATTAATTCATGCCGATTTTAAACAATTATCCCACCAATTGCGTTTATTGAATATTAATTTAGTGGACGGAATTGTATTTGACTTAGGTGTATCATCACCGCAATTTGATGATCCAAGTCGTGGCTTTTCTTACCGGTTTGATGCACGCTTAGACATGCGTATGGATCAAAGCCAATCATTGGATGCTTATTATATTGTCAATTCTTATGATTTGGACAATTTATGCCGTATTTTCCGTGATTATGGTGAAGAAAAGTTTGCTTACCCAATTGCAAAAAAGATTATTGAGATGCGTTGTATTCAACCAATTGAAACAACATTTCAATTGGTAGATATTATTAAACAATGTTTACCCAATAAGGTACTAAAACAAAAAGGGCATCCTGCTAAGAAAATATTTCAAGCATTACGCATTGAAGTAAATCAAGAATTGGATGCATTGGATCAAGGTTTAAATCAAGCGTTAGCAATGCTTAATTTAAATGGTATCTGCTCTGTGATTACATTTCAATCATTGGAGGATCGATTTGTAAAACACTTATTTAAAGAAAAATCGAGTGTAAAAATGCCAAGTGGAAAAATTCCTTTAAGGCAAGACCAACTTCCGACACCTGACTATGAATTACTAACCCGAAAAAGTATAGTCAGTGGACAAAAAGAATTGGAAACAAACAATCGTGCGCATAGTGCGCGACTAAGAAGTATAAGAAGGATAAAATTATGAGTCAATTAATTGCAAACCCAACAATGAATCAATCAGTCAAATTAAGAAATAAATCCAAAAGAAAAACAGTAAAAATGCCACTATTCTATCGCTTTGGCATCTTGCTTTTTGCTTGCTCATTGCTTATGTGGTTGGGCTGCAGTTTGTTCTTACGTTCATATAATATTAATTTAAGTATGGAACAACAAGAGATTCAGAGTAAAATAAGTTCATTACAAGTTGAAAATGATGCAATGAAAGTAGAAATCCAAGCGTTAAATTCACGCGAAAGAGTTACTAACATTGCCCAAGATGCTGGTTTGGAAACTAACCAAAACAACATTGTCACTGTAGATGGACAATAGGATGGAATTATTTAAACAAAAGAAGAAAAAGAAAAGTAAAGATTCATTGAATCATAACATTCAACTCATACAAATCATAACATTGGCGATAATGGGGTTACTCAGTGTCAATGTTTTTTGGGTTACTATCATGCAGCAACACTTTTTAAGTGGGGAATCGTTAAAAGAATATGCAGCTAAAGCAAATATTCAAGAAAAACAAATCCAGGCTACTAGAGGTTATATCTATGATTACAATGGTGAGATCATTGCTCAAGATATTCGGACATATAATATTGTGTGCATCTTAAATGATAAACGACCAAGTATGAATGGTGAAATTGCCTATGTTAAAGATTTGGAATATACCGCTAGTATGTTGGCGGGACCTTTGGGAATGAGTGAAGAAGAAATTTTATCTTATCTAACCTCGGGTAAAGAAAAAGGTTTATATCAAACTGAATTAGGAACCAAGGCACGTAATTTAAGTAAAGAAACAAAAGATTTAATTCAATCGTTCAATTTACCAGGAATTGAATTTACCGATAGTATTCAACGTTCTTATCCATTAGGTACATTTGCCTCTAATTTAATTGGTTTTGCTCAAACGGATGAAAGTGGATCTACAGTAGGAAAAATGGGATTGGAGCTAAAGTTTAATCAATATTTAGCTGGAAGCAATGGTTATAAAAAATATCAATCCGATAAAAATGGATTTATTTTACCAGGTATGAAAGTAGAAGAAACACCTGCCATTAATGGAAATAATATAACCTTAACATTAGAAAAAACAGTACAAGAAGCATTGGAAGAAGCTTTTCAGCAAACGGTTAATGATTTTGATGTTACTCGCGTGTGGGGTGCTGTCAGTGAAATTGATACGGGAAGAATCGTTGGTTGGGGGCAATACCCTAGTTTTGATCCTAATGTATTGGATATTGAGGAATACAACGACTTTGGTTCACAATTACCTTATGAAGCTGGCTCTACCATTAAATCCATTGCTTGGGCAGCAGCAATGGATACGGGTAATTATGATGGCGAAGCGTTGGTGAATTCCAATGATTTCTATTTCACAGCAGACCGTAATAATAATCCAGTTCGTGTAAATTACAATACAGGTAACCGCATTACTAACTCCCGTTGGAAACAATATGGTTGGATTCCATATGATTATGGACTTATTTTATCCGCCAATACGATTGCTGCATCGTTAATTACAGAAGTTATGACCCCAGAAACGTATGAAGAATACATGGATGCCTTTGGGCTGTTTAAAAAAACAAATGCATATGGTTTTGATGAAGCCACTGGGGTAAAAGTGTATAATTGGTCAACTGATAAAATCACTAATACGTATGGGCAAGGAAGCACATACACTACCTTGCAACTTTTGCAAGCTTACAGTGCGATTTTTGGAGATGGTTCAATGAAAGTGCCTTATGTGATTGAATCGATTAAAGATGCCTATGACTCTCAAAAAGTCATTTATCAAGGAGGTACACAAATTAGCGGTCAACCAATTAGTGAATCCACTGCCATTGCAATGCAAGCATTGTTAGAACGTGTAGTATCTGATCCACAAGGAACTGCGAAATATTATGCAATCCCGGAATGTAAAGTATCCGGAAAAACAGGAACGACTCAAGTTATTGTCGATGGCTCATATGAAAGTGGCTATACAATTAACTCAGTAATGTTGGCTTTTCCAGCTGAAGATCCGCAATATATGGTTTACTATGCATTTGAAGGGCCATATGATGCTGATGCTCATTATAAAACGGATGCGGTAACTACTTTATTACGGAAAGTTGCATTGTACTTTAATATTATAGATGATCAAAACACGAACGATGGAGAAGAAGTCAGCCAAGAAGTGGATGTTAATTTATCATCTGAAGTGACTACTTTTACAATGCCTAATTGCGTTAATCATTCGTGGAATTATGTCAATGAACAATTTGCTGATCTTAATGCTCAAGTTGTTGTTATTGGGCAAGGAGATCGTGTTGTTAATCAATACCCTGCAGCAAATACACAAGTAAATTCCAATACAAAAGTTTTCTTGTTGATGGAGGCTAATGGCTTTGAAATGGTCGATATGACTGGTTGGACACGTAAAGATGTCACGAGCCTTTGGGAATTATGCGGGATTGATGTTAAAATTGAAGGACTTGGTCGAGTGATTGAACAAAGCATTCCACCAGGCACATACGTCAGTAAGAATGATGTATTGGAAATTAAATTATCAAAGGAATAACTTTTATGGATTTAAATATTATTTTTTCATTAACTATCCCATTTTTGCTTAGCTTTATAACGGTTTGTATTATTATGCCGTTTTGGATTTCATTTTTGAAAAAGAAAGATGCCAATCAAGAAGTTAGTGAATATGCATTGGAGCAATTTCAAAAGAAAGCTAAAACACCAACATTCGGAGGATTTATCTTTATTATCGTAACTTTGGTGATTACGATTATTTATGGATTAATCACGCATACATTGGATCAATTGATGTTACTTCTCGGTTCATTGTTTCCGTTTGG
>CALCFG010000127.1 GCA_937900565.1 uncultured Erysipelotrichaceae bacterium | reverse complement strand
GTACGGTTCAATGGGAGGGGCAATAAATCATTGTGTTTATTCCTCTACCCTATTCGTTATTTGTTTTAAGTTGAACGTACTTAGTTGAAAGTATTAAGGATAAAATTGAACAAATAGCCACACATACTATAGCTACAGGTACCCACCCTAAGCCTACTTTGAAAAAGGGTAACAATTTAAAAGCATTGCCTATAAATCCCAAAGGAAGTTTCAAGGTAAATAATGCGTGGACAATGCTCGTAAAAGCAACTGCACAAATAGTAATCGGGTAAACGTAAGGGAGTTTGATTATGAATTTGTCGAATAATCCAAGAATGATTAATGTGATTGAAATTGGATAAATCGCATTTAAAACGGGAACTGATATACTTAAAATTGCATTTAATCCTTGGTTACATACTACAAAAGAAAAGAATGTGATTCCATAAACGAATTGACGATAGGTAAATCGTTTAAAGAGTATTGAAAAATACTGGCTAATGGAAGTGATTAATCCAACACAAGTTGTAAGGCAAGCCAAAGTAAAGATGGCAGCTAATAAAATGGCGCCACCATTTCCGAAAACTTGGGCAACAATGCAACGTAATGTCCATGCACCATTTTCTTGAATTTCAAATACGCCACTTGTTGCCATTCCTAGATAGGCTAACATTAAATAGATAATGGATAAAATAATACCTGCAAAAATGCCACATTTAATAGTTGTGCGCATTACTGTTTTTTTATCTGTAATCCCAAAGTTTTGTATTGTCGTAGCAATTACTAACCCAAAGTTTAACGCAGCAATGGTATCCATCGTGTTATAGCCTTCCAAAAAACCTTGAATTGCAGCAAGGGAGTCATAAGGAGCAACAGGTGCTGCGATTTGCATATTTCCTTTCATTAAAAAGCTAATAAATAGCAGACTTAGTAACACCAATAAAGATGGAGTCAAAAATTTTCCAATCCGTTCGACAAGTTTATTGGGGGTTAATGCTAACCAACATGCTATAGCGAAAAAAGTAAACGAGAATACTAACATAAAAATTGTCAAATTCGTTCCGCTAGGAAGGTAAGGTGCGACTGCCATTTCAAAAGGAACAGATGCTGCCCTTGGGATGCCGAGTCCGGGACCGATGGATAAATAAATTAGGATAGTAAAAATGATAGCAAAAGTTTTTCCAACACGTTTACTTAATTTGTCTAATCCATCAAATTGCGCAACTGCTACGACCCCTAACACAGGTAAAGCTACTGCCGTAATTAAAAATGTTGTGATAGCCACGGGTGTTGCACTTCCGGCATTTTGTCCTAAAAATGGTGGAAATATTAAATTCCCTGCCCCAAAGAAAAGTGAAAATAGCATAAAGCTAACTAATAATGTTTGTTTCTTTGTAAGTTTTTTCATGTTTTTCTCCTTGTAAGTTAGTGTTAAAGGACAAAAAATCGTCCTTTATTTTGATAAAGGACGATTAAATTAACCGCGGTACCACCTTTGTTCTAAGAATACTCTTAGCACTTAATTCGCATCCAACAATGCGTGTCACTGTTAACGGGGCTTCACTCCGGCGCACTTACTTAAGTTCAGCTTGCTTCATTATGGGAGGATTTGGCTTTTATAGCAAAATAATAACTTCCACCACCCGTTATTTCTCTTTGCTTTCACTATAAGGCTACTTGTTCCCAATCTAAGAATTTATTTATTGATATAAGTTAAATATAACACTGATGACTATTGTGTTGCAAGTAAATTGTGAACGAATTATCGAATAGGCAAAACCTGGTAGTCTATTGCTTTATCCCATGTGTATGCATATGACGCATCTTTATATTTGATATCAACTGCTAATGTAGTATCGAGTGGAAGTGTAACGATTTTGTAAATCGGACAAATAGTGTTCAAAGATTTCAATAACAGTGTTAATTGATCGTAAGTTAATTTATTTATATAAGGTGTTATTAGTTCTAAGGCAATTGCATTAGCGCTAATAAGCGTAATGCTTTTAATGTTACTCTCCGTTAATTCAATGGTTTTTATTGAATAAGGTTCATTGAATTGAAAATTTAAACTTGGCGAATCGTGATTAACGGTATAAATATAATATTGATAATTGGCAGGAATTAATGCATGGAATTGATCCTCATTAATTAAAGTTAGTTGATTTAAACTTGAATTTTTTAATTCGTTTTTTGCCGATTGAATCCATAATGCGTGATTAATGGATTCGTCATTGATAATTTGAAATTTGCCTAATAAGGTTAACGAAGCATTTTTATTATCTAATGAATAATCATGGCTTACAAAATCAGGATGAATCGTTTGATAAGTTGATTCAATGGTTTGCAATACGGATAGGTAATTTAGGAATAGATAATCGACTGGAATGGTTATTGGTGTTGTATCTACAGCCAATTGTTTATTCCATTGGTCAATAAAATTGGTGTTTAATTGAGTTAGAATTGGTCGGGTAGTTTCGAAATCGTGTTCATTTCCAATATAGCTTAGTACATAGTCTTCGTATTGGATTTGTTTGCTTCCTTCGAGCAAATAAGTGGGTGCTGTTGGTGTTATGTGTGAAGGTTCAATTGGTTTACTCACGAAAGAACAACCATTTAATAAAACAATAGATACTAAAATTAACATATGTAAAATTTTCATTTGTTTATTTTAACATGCAAGTGTTGGTTATATGAAAAATGAATAATGATTAGGCAAGTAATAAATCGTGAATTTCTATATATTAATCACGAAAAGATTATTTTGAAATTCTTAATGATGAAATATTAATAAAAATTATGGGTAAAATTACGCAAAACAATAAGAATAAAACGTTGATTCAGTATTAATTGTGCTAGACTAATAGTATCCGTTTTTATGCGGATTTTTGTCATGAAGGAGGAGTTTTATGTTTTTTGTTGGACCAATGCGTCAGCACTTAAATGGTCATAAAGAGCTGAGTGAGCATGGACAAGTCAAAACAGTAACCACACCAAAATTGGTTTATATTCCACTTTTTACTGGTGGAAAACCTGCAACACCATGTGTAAATGTGGGCGATCATGTTTATGTTGGAACTAAGTTAGGTCAAAAAGATGTACCTTTTGTTGTTCCGGTATTTTCAAGTGTGTCTGGTACTGTCAAAGCGATTGAACCACACGCCCATGTAGGGTTAAAACCAGTGGATCACGTTGTTATTGAAAATGATGGATTATATGAAGAAAAGGCGCCATTAGCACCATTAAGTTTGGATGCAAGTGATGCAGAATTGGTTGAACGTATGAAAGAAGCTGCCATTGTTGGTTGTGGCGGAGCAGGGTTCCCAGCATACGTTAAGTACAATAATCCTAAAGATATCACTGATCTAATTATTAATGCCGTTGAATGTGAACCATATTTAACAGCAGATTACAACATGTTAGAACATAACATGGAACAATTTGTTACGGGTGTTAGTTTAATGTTCCGTATGAGTCATGCCAAAGTTGCGCATGTTTGTATGAAGAAAACTCACCCTGAGATGATTGAAAAATTAACCAAAGCATTCGCTAATGTTAAAGGTGTCCAAATTACACCGGTACCAGATGTATATCCTATGGGTTGGGAACGAGTTTTAATTCGTGAAGTTAAGCATTGTGAATATACTCGCTTACCTGCAGAAGTTGGATGTATTGTTTCGAATGCTACAACTGCAATTGCTTTTGGCAATGCAGTTACTAAGGGAATGCCAATCTATGAAAAAATGATTACGGTATCCGGTGATGCAATTGATACACCATGTAATGTATTAGCTCGTGTGGGGACACCTTTTAAAGATGTAATTGCTACAGCAGGTAACATTACTAAGGAAAATGTACACTTGTGTGCTGGTGGACCTATGATGGGTCGTACTCAAGTTAGTGATCAAGTATGTGTTTTACCTGAAACAAATGGTATTACCATTTTAGAAGCAGTTAAAGCAAATGAAAATGCTTGTTTAAGATGCGGAAGTTGTTCAGATCATTGCCCAGCTGGATTACAACCTGTACGTATTAATACAGCGCGTAAAGCAAACGATATGGCAACATTAGAAAAATTACAACCTATGCGTTGTATCGAATGTGGATTATGTACGTATGTGTGCCCAAGTAAGATTGCGGTTACCGAAGGAGTACGTACTGCGAAACGAATTATGATGATGAAAGGTAAGAAATAATGAAATACGTATTTAATGCCAGTCCAAATTACCGTGATACAAAAATCTCAACAGATACTATCATGCGTGATCTAACCATCGGTTTACTCGTTGTATTTGCCTTTGGTTTATATAATCAATATGTAACTTATGGTATGGATAACGTAATGCATTCATTGATGATGATGGGTGCGGCTATCGTTTCTGTGTTAGTTACTGAAGCAATTTGGGCATTATGCTTAAAGAAAGATTTAAAAAATACATTGCTTCACTCTTATGGTTGGGTGACAGCTATTATCTTTGTATTAATGTGCCAATCTAACTTACCAATATATGTTGTAGTTGTATGTTCAGTATTAGCTATTTTATTTGGTAAATTATTGTTTGGTGGATTTGGCCATAATATTTTCAACCCTGCTGCAGTTGCACGTGCGTTTGTGTTTGCAAGCTTCGCAGGTAAAACTGTTGTTGATGTTGTTAGTAAATCGACACCAACTGGTACATTGGCTAACGCTGGTTGGTTAGCTACTAGTGCAGAAAATTTCAATGAATTCTTAACGAGTTTTGGCGGAATTGGTAATATGGCGTTAGGGTTATATCCTGGTGCTATTGGTGAAACAAGTGCATTAGTTATTATTTTAGTTGGTTTATTCTTAGTTGTACGTCGTGTGATTGATTGGAGAGTACCGGTAACTTATATTGTTACATTATTTGTCTTAGCCTTAGGATTAGGATTAATGCAAGGTCAACCATTAACTTATGCGTTATACCATGTTTTAACAGGTGGTGCGATGTTTGGTGCAGTGTTTATGTTAACTGACCCAGTAACTTCACCAACAAGTGCTGGTGGAAGAATCTTCTTTGCGATGGGTGCTGCAATCGTTACTTTTGTAATTCGTATTGGTGCATCTTTACCAGAAGGTGTTTTATATTCGATTTTAATTATGAATATGTTAACGCCATTAATTGAAAATTTATTTGATGGTGTGCAAATTGATGATAAGAAAAAAAATATTCGTAATAATGCTATTTTAGCGGTTGTTGGATTAGTGTTAATGGCTTCAATGAATGCTTTGGCTGCACCTGTTGAAACAACATTTGGTGAAACTGGTGCGTTTACTGTAAGTCTAAAAGATGTGGCGGATGGATCTTATACTGGTAAAGGTCAAGGCATGGGCGGCGATGTTACTGTTTCATTTGATGTTAAAGGAGGAAAAGTAACAAGCTTAACAATTGATGCAAGCAAAGAAACACCAGGTTTAGGTGATACTGCAGCTCAAACAATAACAGATACTGTATTAGCGAGTGGTGATATTAGTTTTGATACAGTAGTTGGTGCAACTATTACAAGTAAGGCAATTCAAACTGGTTTTGAAACTGCTATTGGTGGTAATGGTAATGCTTCTACAAGTGAAAGCGAAACAGTTGCTACTGATTTGCCTGAAGCTGAAAATCAAACAATTACCATTGATTTATCAGCAGTTGCAGATGGAGAATATACTGGTAGTGCAACGGGTATGGGTGAAGTTAGCGTTACCGTGACAGTTGAAGGCGGTAAAATCGCAAGTGCAACTGTTGTAGGTGACGGCGAAACTGAAGGCTTGGGTAGCCCAGTCATTGATGGCGCAGCCGATCAAATTGTTGCAAATCAAGGCGAAATTGAAGTAGTTTCTGGTGCTACAGTAACTTCAAACGCTGTAAATGACGCATTAAGTAGTGCGTTAGCAGGAGGCGAATAATGAAAAAGACAATGCATTTAGCGTTATTCTTAGCCGTTGTGTGTGGTGTATGTGGGTTAGCGTTAGCCGGTGTAAATAGTATTACTGCGCCTGTTATTGCGGCAAATAATGCTGTTACATTAACAGATGGTACATATTCTGGTAAAGCCAAAGGTTTTGGTGGGGATGTTGTTGCAGATTTTACCATTAGTGGTGGAGCAATTACTGAAATTACTATCACTGGTGAAGGGGAAACTCCTTCCATTGGTGGAGCTGCAATTCCTACATTGCAAGAAGCAATTTTAACTAACGGAAGTATTGATGGTGTGGATACAGTTGGTGGGGCAACTATCACAAGTAATGCGGTATTTGATGCTATCCGGAATGGTTTAGGAGGTAACTAATCCATGAATAATTTCATAAAAGGGATTACAAAAGAAAATCCAGTTTTCGTTCTTTATTTAGGTTTATGTTCTGCATTGGCCATTACTACAAGTATTAATAATGCGTTGGGTATGGGTGTATGCGTTATTTTGGTTTTGATTTGCTCAGAAATTATTATTTCTGCATTACGTAAAATTATTCCAAATGAGATTCGTATTCCAGTGTATATTGTAATTATTGCAGCGTTGGTTAAATGTTGTGGCTTATTATTGCAAGCATATATTCCAAGTATTTATTCTGCGATGGGTGTTTACATCGACTTAATTGTTGTTAACTGTATCGTATTGGGGCGTTGTGAAGCATTTGCAAGTAAAAATGGCATTGGGGCAAGTATTATGGATGGTTTATCAATGGGCTTAGGTTATACTTTTGCTTTATTGGTGGTATCCATTATTCGTCAAATTTTATCCACTGGTATGTTAGTGTTGGATAATCCAATGACAGGTGCAAATATTTTCTCAATTACATTAATTCCTGCGGATTTTACCATTTCAATGTTTGGTACACCAACTGGTGCATTCTTAACATTTGCATTAATTGCTGCTGGATTTGCTGCAATGAATGCACGCAGTGCAAAAAAGGAAGGTAAGTAATTATGGATTTAGTAACATTATTTATCGGTGCTGTGTTAGTAAACAACATTATCTTAACGAAATTCTTTGGTATGTGCCCATTCTTAGGCGTTTCTAAGAAAATGAGCTCAGCTGTGGGTATGGGTTTAGCGGTAACATTTGTTATCTTTGGTTCAAGTTTATTAACGTATGCGTTATATTATTTAGTACTTGTGCCATTACAAATTGAATTCATGGATTTATTAACTTTCATCTTAGTTATTGCATCATTCGTTCAATTTGTGGAAATGTTTCTTAAAAAGAATTCTCCTGCATTGTATAAATCTTTGGGTATTTATTTACCATTGATTACAACAAACTGTGCAGTATTGTATGTTGCCCAACAAAATATTAGTGCTGGGTATACGATATTGGAAACATGCGTTTATTCCATTGCGGTGCCATTAGGATTTACAATGACATTGTGCATTATGAGTGCCATTCGTCAACGTTTGGAAGCTAGTGATATTCCAACAAGTTTTAAAGGTAACCCAATTGCGATGATCGTTGCTGCTTTAATGGCAATTGCCATGAGTGGTTTAGGTGGTATTGTTTAATATGCAAATCATTTATGCGTTATTATTTGCGTGTGCTTTAGGTGCAGTGTTTGCTATTGGGTATTATCTTAATAGTAAAACGCCTAAACCCCAAGGATGTGAAAATCTCGAAGAGAGTTGTGATGGATGTAAAATAACTTCCTGTTCACACCATCCTGTTAATAACGATAATCAAGAAAGAGGAAAAGAATGAATAGTATTATAACAACAGTAATCGTAATGGTTGTGATTGGTTTGGTTTTAGGTGCTGTATTGGGTATTTCTGATAAAGTATTCGCTGTTAAAGTGGATGAACGTGTTGAAAAGGTTACTGCAATGTTACCAGGTTACAACTGTGGTGGTTGTGGCTATGCCGGTTGCAGTGGTTGTGCACAAGCATTAGTTGATGGTGAAATTACATCTGTTTCAGTATGTAAACCAAGTAAACCTGAAGGAAAGCAAGCTATTGTTGATTACTTAAATTCAACAGTTGGACCTAATGGTGAAACTTTAAAAGTTACATTATAAAATTAATTCCCTAGAGTTTATTCTAGGGAATTTTTTTACCATTAAAAGAAGATATAAAAAAGTCATTCCGAAGAATGACTGAATTTTTTAATTGGGGTGGATAACGAGACTTGAACTCGCGAGTGCCGGAGCCACAATCCGGTGCGTTAACCAACTTCGCCATATCCACCACAGGCTTATTTATTTTAGCAAATACAAAATCGTTTGTAAATAAGAAATTGATAAATCTGAAAAGATGTACTGCTTTTTTATAAGCAAACATTTTTTCTATAATAAATTTAGTTTATCTTAATAACCGGTACATCTAGTTATTAGTATTAGATTTACAGACAACACTTTTATGCGTAACATTATTCGTATGAATAAAAGAAAAATAGGAATTTTAACTGACTCTGGTAGTGATTATACCGATGAAAGAGCAGAAGATATCGGTGTTTCGGTTATCCGAATGCCTTTAATGATTGATAATCAAGAATTTATTGAAAATGATACAATTAGTGATGCAAAGGTGATTGATTACTTAAACCAAGGTTCTATCGTTAAAACAAGTCAACCATTGATGGGGAATTTAGTTAAGAAAATAGATGAAATGTTAACAACATATGAAACTGTTTTATTTATTCCCATTAGTTCAGGGTTATCTGGTACATATGCCACAGCTTGTGGATTAGCAAATCAATACGCTGGTCGTTTGGTGGTTGTTGATTCAAAAACAGTCTGTGGAATCGCCCAATATGCGATTGAATGTGCATTACAAATGATTGATAATGGTGTACCTGTGGAAGAAATTAAGCGTCGTTTGGAACAAGAAACTAAATATAGTGCAATACTGTTACCAAAAGATCTAACCACTTTAAAGCGTGGCGGAAGAGTTTCCAGTGGAGTTGCTGCATTGGGTAATTTATTAAAAATTATTCCGTTATTAAAAGTTGAAGATGGGGTGATTGATGTTTATGATAAAGTTAGAACCTCAAAGAAAGCTTATGCAAGAGCGATTGAATATGTTGCTTCTATTGAACCTAAAGATGATTATATTTTTATGCTAATTTATGTGGAAGATGTTAAAGAATTAGCATTACAGCAAGCAAAATTACTTGAAGAGGCAACCGGATGTCCAGTACGTATTGAAAAATTTAGAAGTATTATTTTCTCACATACTGGGCCGGGAACAATCGGTGTGGGATATATTAAAAAATATAATGTTAACAGCGATTAATCTTGATGGAATCGATTTTAAGGTTACGGTTCAATATAAAAATAACAAGCGTACCTATTGTCATTTGCAAGGAAATAAACAAATATTAATTACGTGTAATTCAAGTGTAAGTGATGCAACGATTGCATCATTTTTGCATAGTCGTAGTCAATGGGTTATTGATCATGATAAGCAATTAACTAAGCATCACCAACGTTTGGACGTCACCAATACATCAACCATTAATTTATTTGGTAAGCAAATTAAAATAGCTGTTTTATTAGGAAAGCAAAAAGCACATATGGATAAAGAATGTTTAATTATTTATGTTGAAAAGTTATCCTCAGCAAATATTGAATCTGCAATATATGCGTATGCTAGTAAACAAATGGAACAATTAATTGCACAGATGCGTATTAAATGGGACAACGTATTAGTTAACGATTACCATTTATCACTACCGAAAATAACGTTAAAAAGATTACGTGGTAAATGGGGTGTATGTACACCTAAGCTAAATAAAATTAGTTTATCTATTTATTTATGTCATTATGAACCAAAAGTAATTGAAGCTGTTTTATGGCATGAGTATGTGCATTTAATTGTCCCTAATCATTCGAAAAGATTTTACGATGTATTATTATTCCATATGAGCGATTATAAACAACGTCATCAACAATTAAAAAATTAGCGTACTATTAAAAGTACGCTATTGTGTTATATATGGGTTATCCTTATGTTCGTTTTTAGCGCGATCAATCATTATCGCTTGGGCTTTAAGCTCCATGGTATCATCTAATGTTTTTAATGGTGCAGTGATTCCCTGACGCAATAAGGCAGCTTGTAATAAGTAATCACATAGTTGGGGATTTTTAGGTAATAAAGGGCCATGAATGTATGTGCCAATGCAATTTTTATAAATTATCCCTTCATTTTTCCCTTTGCCATCATTACCAAAGCCATAACAAACTGTTCCTAATGGTTTTTGGTTAGTTAAATAAGTACGTCCACCATGGTTTTCAAAACCAACAATAGGAAAACCTAAACAACTATCAATAACTACATTTCCAATGCATCTGCCAGGTTCATTGATTGTTTGGTAATCAAATATGCCCATTCCTTCAATGATTTCATCATTGCATTGATATGAGGTACCTAATAGTTGGAATCCACCACATACGGCAATAAATACCCCATTATCTTCGATGTATTCTTGAATTAATGCTTTATTTTTAACCAATGAATGGGCAACAATTTTTTGACTCGCATCGGAGCCACCCCCTAATAAAACAATATCAGCATTATTTAAATCTAATGAATCATTTTGATGAATATGACGCACTGTTGTTTCAATACCACGCCAATTTAAACGTTGTTGTAATGCGGCAATATTGCCCCGGTCTCCATAAAGATTTAATAAATCTGAATACAAATGTACGATGGTTATCATTAGCCATTACTCCTTTTTTTTAAATGTTGACTGGTTGGGTAAAGAGCAGTGTAATTTACCAATACGTAGATATTATGGGTAGATGAATCTGCAATCAGTGTATCAATGCAAGCGTTAATATTTTCAAAGGGTAAACAACTTATATTGGCGTATTTTAGACGTAATGCCATGTCCATATAACGAGTACCACACGTATAAAATAAGGTTACATTGCTGGATACTAAGCGTTCAAAGTCCACATCCCATAACCAAGATACATCGATACCATCTTGTTCGTTATCATTAATGGCAATGATGATTTCTTTAGGGTTGGGATCATTTAATACTAAATCAATGTTTTGATTAAATCCTGCGGGATTCTTTGCCAGGTTTAATAAGATATTTACACCATTAATGTTAAATTGTTCAAGGCGACCAAATGCCGGATGATATTGGGCACATTGATCTGCGAAATTTTGAATTGATAAATTTTCCTGTTTTATTAATTCAATGACAGCTAAATGGTTGTAGATATTATAAAAACCTTTCAAGTTAGAATTGAAATTAATTTCATCAACACTGAAGTGTAATGGATCAATTGAAGTAATTGATTGAACTGTCGTGTTATCGGTAGGGTGATGCATCCCACAATTTGGGCAATAATAATCACCCAATTGAGCGTAATGGTAGAAATGATATTTCAATGGTGTGTGACAATTAAAACAGAATTGACCTTCTTTTAAATCATTATGGTTGCTATAGTTATAGGCTTGATCAATTCCAAAAGATGTAAATTCATGATGACTATTTAATGCTAATTGATACGATAAGACATCATCGCCATTAATAATTAGTTTACAATTTGGTACATAGTTTAAGCCTTGCATTAATAAGTTTATTGTTGTTTCAATTTCACCATAGCGATCCAATTGATCACGAAATAAATTGGTTAAAACTAAATAATCAATTTTAATTAAAGGGGTAATATGGCGTAACGAAGCTTCATCAATTTCTAATGTTGCGTAATCGACATCCATTTTTCCATTGTTTTTTGCTGCTAATACTAAGGCAGAAACAATTCCATTTTTCATGTTTGACCCAGTCGCATTGATTAATACTTTTTTATGGTTACTTTCTAAGGCTAATGCCATTAAATTATTGGTTGTTGTTTTACCGTTGGTACCACAAATTGCAATGGTCGTAGGGATTTGGTCAGCTAAATAAGTGACAATGGAAGGATTAAATTTTAATGCAAAGGCACCGGCAAGGGTAACACCTTGTTTGTGTGCAAGTTTACATGCAAAACGAATACATTTTGCACACCAAATAGTAAAGCAATGCTTAAGCATTGCTTTTATCCTTTTCTATTAATTGACGCATTGCATCAATGGCAACTTCAATAGCTGGCGTTACATCATGATGTTGTTCATTACTTAGTCCAGCCAATGCGCGTTGTTGGTTGGCAACAGCTAAAAAGATCGAACCACACCGTACATGTAAATAGGAAGCAACGATAAATAATGCAGCGGACTCCATTTCACTTGCTTTGCATCCTGCTTTTACCCATGCATCCCATTTGGCGAGTAATTCTACACTATTAGGTAATGTTTCTGGGCGATGTTGACCGTAGAATGCATCTTTGCATTGCACAACACCAACATGATAGTTTGTTTTGGATTTTTCAGCAGCATTCATTAAGGCATTAATTACGTGAATGTCAGCAATGGCTGGGTATTCAATTGGAACGTATTCTTTACTTGTTCCTTCAAAACGGATGGCTCCTTGGGCAATGACTAAATCACCACCACAAACATCCAAATCCATTCCACCACATGTTCCAACACGAATGAATGTATGCGCACCACACGCAACCAACTCTTCCATGGCAATGGAAGCACTTGGACCGCCAATTCCAGTGGAAGTACATGAAACTTTAACACCATTCAAATAACCAGTATAAGTAACGAATTCGCGCGAATCACCAACAAGTTTAGCATCATCAAAATAGGATGCAATTTTTGCCACACGTTTTGGATCACCTGGTAGGAAAACATAGTGACCAATATCTTCTTTACCAACTCCAATGTGGTATTGTTTACCACTACCTTCACTATAATCAATCATAACTTACTCCTTTGTATGCTTCATTTAAATTACTATCAACGCCAAACCCAGCAATTTTGTATCCATTATTAATTGGGTATAAGGCCATTTGAAAACCTATATGATAATTTTTACTTCCGGAAGAAGCGGATACAAGATAATCCATAGCCATTTGAACTAAGATATTATCATTACCAATATCAATGCAATGTACAATGGTTTCATTGCTAAAAGTTGCTGAGTTATGGGCTGTAAACCATGTATTTTCCATTGTTCGGTAAGCTTTGTAGAAGTCACTATCTGTTAATGCGAAATTACTTACGGAACCTACGCTGCCTTCTTGAGCGGGATAAGCGGCGATTGCTTTTGCTGCTTGGAATACCCAATCATTTAAGCTGCTATCTTTCATTGTTTCACCGCAATAATACGTTTTAGATACAACATCTTGAACGAGTTCACACGCTTGACCATCCACTTCAATGGAATCCAACGAATAAAGGTTGGTCAATGTATATTGGTCAACATTGGCAATATCAGTATAATTTTTAGCATCAATGCCATCCATTATCGTTGGAATACTTTTTGTGCTTGTTTTAAAATCATCACTGACATCGAAGCCGTTTACATTTAATTGAGAACCGGATTTAATTTCAAGGATATATTCGGAATCTTCATTAAGAATCGGTAATGCAATGTAATGATTATCTACTTTCACTAAATTGACATCATGAATAATGGTGTTGTCCGCTACGATATGCATTTTATTATCTTCACTGGACTCGACTGCTGTTAAATCATTTACATTAACACCATCATAAACGGAAGCTAATTTTTGGGATAATCCATCCAAACTATTTAAAGTAGGTGAATAAGCATTAATTTGTTCATAAATGGATGCATAGTCATGTTTTTGAATAGCTTGAATGTAATTATCTGCACCACTTTGGGGTAATGTTTGAATTATTTTGTTATTGGATTGATTGGCAAGAGTGGGAGCAATAAAGCATAAGCCAACGCCAACAACGGCACTAATGCCCATTAGAGAATAAGCTAAAGCTGGTGTAAATCTTTTTGCCATTTTATGCTCCTTTCTTTACCACAATTGCAGTAGGTAAATTACGTGATCCCCAAATAGCAACTGGTGCTGCTATTTCTTGGTTTTCATAAATCATCAAAGATGAATTGCCACCATCCAAACACGCTGCAGTACGTGCACCAAATGATAACATGACTTCCACTAAATTTTGATAGGTTGTGCCGAAAGAATAAGGTTGTCTTCCTTCGGCAACAAATAATAAATAAGCCCCATCATAACGTTGGCCAATAACTGTACGTGGATTTAATTGGGCTTGTCCCCCACGTGTAAATGCATCTGCATATTCATTCACAAGTACTGGACCAAAAGTAATACCTTCTTGAATTCCCCAATCCAAAGCCTGTTGGGCACTCATATCTTGACAAATTAAATCATGATTTTCATTCATTCCGATAACGGTTGTATAGTCATTAAGATTGCCGGAAATTAACTCACCATCTTTAATGACAATACCCCAGGCTTGTCCACCATTGCCGTGCCCGCCAGCATCTTCAAATCCACCAGCATTGGTTCCCGCAATTCCATCTTCCAATTCAATGTATTGTTGTAAAGTTAATCCTTCACCATAGCTATCCAGGGTAGGGTTAACAGCAATGGTTACCAATTTAGGATCATGAACAATCATCATTTTTCCTTGGTAAGTTTCACCAGATACATGAACGACTTCAATATCTTCTTTTACTGTAGGTTGTTGTGTTTCATTTAACTGAACATCATTAGAATCACTTGGTGAAGCAAATAAGGAGGCAATGGTTAAATTAATTCCATCCATGGTTTCTAAATGGTGTTGATTAATGGCTTGATAGGGTGAAGTAACTAATGCTTTAATGTAAAGAGTATAGCTGCCAGCTCCTCCTAAGAGCAGTAAGAGTAAGCTAATGAATACTGTCAATGGAATGGATATTCCTTTTTTACGATGTCTTGTCATATAAAATCCTTTCTTATTTTATGATACGTTTAAGAAACTGCAAGATGTCTTCATATACGTTATTTTTGTTGGTTTCGTTAAGTAATTCATGGCGTGCGTTATCATAACATTTGGCTTGGATTTGTTTAAAGCCAAGTTTGCGCATATGATCAATGGCTTGATGCCATTTATTTACATTTACAATAACCGGATCCTTACTTCCAGCTAAATATAAAATAGGGGTGTTTAAGTGAACGAGAGGATCCAATGGATCATGGTAAGTGCGTTTTAAAAGGTGAAATAAATTATCAAATCCATTTAACGTAAAGATAAATCCACATAATGGATCATCATCATATTGTTTGACAATTTCCTGATCCCTTGATAACCATGCGCTGTCACTGAATGTATTGGTGAATTGTTTGGCATAAGTACCAAAAACCATTTTTTGCATAAAGGATGAACGATGCATAGTGCCATGAATGTGTTGTAATGTTTTTGACACAGTTAATGCAACATCAACCAATGGATTTTCACTGGGTGAACCAGCAACAATCAATCCTTTTACCTTATAGCCATACTTTTTAAAATAGGTACGAACTATTAGACTACCCATGGAATGACCAAATAGAATTACAGGTTGATTGTCAACAAGGGTGTATGCATAATTAATGATTTGATCCAAATCATTAATTAAGGCATCCCCATGACAATCATTAAAGAAACCAAGTTCATCGTTACTTTGAACACTTTGACCATGGCCTCGTGTATCAAACATCAAACTTGATATTTCATGATTCGCGAGATATGTTTGAAAATCATGATAACGTAATCGGTGTTCACACATTCCATGAACCATGACAAGCATGGCTTGTGGTTTATCGGCTTGATAATAGGTTCCAATTAATGGTTGTTGATCAAAATTGGATTGTAATGAGCATTGAATAATATTCATGATTATATTTTACCATTTCTTAAAAAAGGAATAGTGTTTTTTAAATGTGAAACATTGATTTTAATATAATAAAAAACGATTCAGTCTGAATCGTTAAGTTTTAATTGGCAGGGGCAGAGAGAATCGAACTCCCATCAGCGGTTTTGGAGACCGATGTACTACCATTGTACGATGCCCCTATAAATAATGGTGACTTGTACGGGGTTTGAACCCGTGAATGTTGCCTTGAGAGGGCAATGTGTTAACCGCTTCACCAACAAGCCGTTAATAAAGCTTTTTAATATTACACAACTTTAACGAATTAATCAATCTTTTTTTAATAAAAACCTTAATCCTTATAAGCTTGGTAAGGATTAAGGTTGGATTGTCTATTTATATTTTTTAATAATTAATATGGCAAGTAAAGTTAATGGTAACGCACCCCAAATACTTGCATCATGGCATATTTGTGCTATATAAGATTCCACAAGGCATCCGAGAATAAAGGTGTTCAATAAGCCAAAGACGACACAAAAGTGGTGAATATGAGTTTTGTCGTGATCTAAAGCGTAAGCTACAATATCTTGAACACTATTTTTTAAATTTCCAATCATCATGGTTGAAGGTAGTGTAATACCTTTAAACTTATCGAAGGTAACTAAAATAAACGCAGCATTCATTGTAATTAAAGCATTGGCAACAATGTTATATTGTTGATCAATAAAACCTACCAAAGTAAAAATGATTAATTGGATTAATAAGGCATTGCATTGCCAATGCCAATATTTTCTAGCAAGATTTACATTCTTAAGACGAATATAAGAAGCAATGGCACATCCAATACAAAAGAATAATAAAGGAATAAGATATCGCCCCACAATGGTGAAGTCACCATGAGCGATATGAAAACTCACTAAGATCATATTTCCTGTTTGTAAATTAGCAAAAACGTTCCCCCTAACTACATAGGTATAAGCATTTTGATAACCAGCAATAAAAAAGATAATGAGAGCAATGGGTAAAGATTCACTTGATGGATGGTTTGAGTGTTTCATATTGTATGTTAACTAGATTATAGTAAATTCCTTTCTTTTCCATTAATTGTTGGTGATTGCCTTGTTCGGCAATGCCATGTTCATCTAATACAATGATTCTTTTTGAATTTGCAATTGTACTTAAACGATGTGCGATGACGATTGTTGTTCTATTTTTAGCTAATTGATTTAAACTTTTTTGAACATAATGTTCACTTTCGTTATCTAACGCACTTGTTGCTTCGTCAAAGATTAAGATTCGTGGGTCTTTTAAGAAAACTCGGGCAATAGCAATGCGCTGTTTTTGACCGCCGGATAATTTAACGCCATGGGAACCGATGTCGGTCGCGTAACCTTTTTCTAAACTCATGATAAATTCATGGGCATTGGCCGCTTTGGCTGCTGCAACGATTTCTTCTTGGCTTGCAGTGGGTTTACCATAGGCAATATTATCTAAAATGGTACCGTTGAATAAATAAATATCTTGTTGAACAATACCGATATTATCCCGTAATGATTTTAATGAACATTGACTAATATCAATGCCATCAATGGTTATGCTACCGGAATTAATATTATAAAAGCGTGGTAATAAGGCGCATAAACTAGTTTTACCAACACCACTGCTTCCAACTAACGCAATGGATTCTCCTGCAGGAATGGATAAATTTAAATCATTAAATAAATAGGGACAATTTTCATATGCAAAGCTTACGTGATTATATTTGACATTCCCTTTAATATTACTTAATTCAATTGGATGATCCACTTCATTAACATCGGGTTGTAAGTTAATGATTTCATAAAAGCGTGTAAAACCACTCATTCCGTCTTGATAATTTTCAGCAAAGTTAATGATTTTTTTAATTGGATCGGTAAAATTGGCAATATATAAAGTAAATGTTAGTAAATCGGCCACGCTTAATTGGTTGTAAGCAATTAAGAACGCACCACCTATGGCAGCAATGATGGTAATCAAAGTTACCATGGCATTCATCCCTGTGTTATAAATCGCCATATAATAATAAGAATTATGTTTTGCTTGACGGTAAGCAGCATTGATATTGGCAAAGCGTGAAGATTCAATGGCTTCGTTGGCAAATGATTTAACGACACGTTGCCCATTCAAATTATCTTCCAATGCTGCATTGAGTTTACCTACTTCTTTTTTAGTATTTAAATATGCTTCACTCATTTTCTTTTGTGTTTTTTTGGCAAAAAGAATCATTAATGGTAAAACAGTAAAGACGAGTAACGTTAATGGGACATTAATTGTAATTAAGATAACGAAAGCACCAATAAATTTAACCGCCGATATGATTACATCTTCAGGGCCATGGTGATATAACTCTACCAATTGAAATAAATCTGATGTTGAACGGGACATTAATGTTCCAACTTTTGCGCTATCATAAAAACTAAAGGATAACTTTTGGTAATGATTGAATAATTCTTGGCGAATATCCACTTCCATGGATACGGCCATGGAATGGCCTTTCCAAATCACATAATAGTTACAAGCCATTTCAATAAGTAATAAACCAATTAAAACAAAAGCAAGTATAATCAGTAAGGAATAATTACTTGGATTCGATGGTAAATAATCATTAACAATAAAGCGAATGATTAATGGTAATACTAATGAAATAGCTGCCATAATGGTGGCTGCCAATAAATCTAGAAACAAGGCTTTTTTATATGGTTTATAATAAGAAAAGAACTTTTTCCATTTCGCATTCATTTAGGAAATCCCCCTTTTTAAACGGAAATAATTATAGCATGAAACAATTTTCATCAATGCTTTCTAACTCAACTCATACTTTTAAAATAATGCTAAAATAGATAATTAGTTAAGGAGGAAAAATCATGGAAACAAAAAACTTATGGTTAAAGTATGACCAAGTAACCATTGATGCCTGCATGGCATTTAATGAAGACTATAAAACATTTATTAGTGATAATAAAACTGAAAGAGAATTTGTTAAAGGGTCCATTGCTTTGTTAAAAGAAGCAGGATTTAAAGACTTAAATGATTGCATTGCCAATCAAACCCCATTAAAAGCAGGGGATAAAGTGTATGCGAATAACAAAGGTAAAATGATCAATTGCTTTGTGATTGGTAGCGAAGATATTGAAAGAGGAATGAATATTTTAGGTGCCCATATTGATTCACCACGTATTGATGTAAAGCAACGTCCGTTGTATGAAGATCATGAATTATGTCTATTAAAGAGTCATTATTATGGTGGAATTAAAAAATACCAATGGGTTGCTATTCCATTAACGCTAAAAGGTGTCGTTTGTAAAAAAGATGGCACTGTAGTTGAAGTTAGCGTTGGGGACGATGAAAATGATCCAGTATTGGGTATTTCTGATTTATTGATTCATTTAGCTGGCGAACAAATGAAAAAGACAGCCGCAGAAGTTATCCGTGGCGAAGACTTAAACTTAATGTTAGGTTCAATGCCATGCAAAGATTGTGAAAAGGATGAAAAGGAAGCGACAAAGAAAGCAATTTTAAATATACTTAAAGATAAGTATGGCATTGAAGAAGATGATTTCATTTCCGCAGAATTAGAAATTGTCCCTAATGGTAAGGCGAGAGATTATGGCTTGGATCGTAGCATGGTCATTGGCTATGGTCATGATGATAAAGTATGTGCGTATACAAGTTTACGCGCTTTATTGGATGTTCAACCTGGAACACGCACTTATTGTGCTTGCTTAGTGGATAAAGAAGAAGTAGGTTCTATTGGTGCAACGGGTATGCATTCTTTGGCTTTTGAAAATCAAGTGGCTGAAATCTGCGCATTAATGGGTAAAGATAATTTCTTAGCAGTTCGTCATGTATTGGCAAACAGTAAAATGTTAAGTTCTGATGTATCGGCTGCATTTGATCCAAACTATGCAGCGGTTAATGATATGTTTAATACGTGTTTCTTAGGACATGGTATCGTATTTAATAAATATACAGGTTCCCGTGGTAAAGGTGGTTGCAATGATGCCAATGGAGAATATATTGCGCAATTACGTAATGTAATGGATAGTAAAGAGATTGGCTATCAAACCAGTGAATTAGGTGCTGTTGATGTCGGTGGAGGCGGAACCATTGCTTATATCTGTGCACAATACAATATGGAAGTTATTGATGCCGGGGTAGCAGTGCAAAATATGCATGCTCCATATGAAGTAGTATCAAAAGCAGATGTTTTTGAAACATATCGGGCATATAAAGTCTTCTTAGAAGATATGCGTTAATGATAAGGTGGTTTTCTTTTGGAAAACCACCTTAATTTGTTAATAACGCATAATTACATTTTTAATTGCTTTATTTAATGAACGCTTTAAATAACCACTATCCTCAATGGATAAATGCTTAATATAAATGGAATAGAATTGACATTGTTGCAAGGGTGTTAATTTTGCAAAGATTGCATTTACATACATTACCAATGGTTCAATACGATAACGAATATCATCGATTTTTTGCGTCTCCAAGCGGTAGGGTAATCCACTATTAGCTTGAAAACTATAATTGGTTTTTGTTTTTAACTTAATATCCAATTCATAATGCAATGTATTGCTTAATAGCACATAACGTCCATACATGTCATTTTTTAATAATTGAATGATCGTTAAAAACACTTCGATAACATTGTCATTGGATTGAATCTGTTGCAATAAATGGACTTGAAACGGTGATAACTCGTGTGGTTCAAACTGTTGGTAAGCTCTTATTATTTGATTAAACATGGCGATTCCCCTTTGTTAATAGTTGATGCAAATAAATTAATTCATGTTGATTGAAATCTAAATCTTTAATTTTGCGATAAAACGTACGTTCGCTTTTTTTAAACGCGTTGCAATAATAAAGGCGCATTAATTGCTTGTTGTTATGATGTTGATACCGATGCTTAATGATACGTATCATTTTTTGAGCTTCTTGATAACTTAATAATGTTTGATTTGACATATATATCCCTCTCTATTAATGGAGAAAGAAAAAACGAAAATACTTAAATTTTCTAAGTGTTTTTTAAATTTTAGACTTTCGGAGCAAATTATTACGATAAAAGAAAATACTATTTTTAAAATCAAGTGCTTTTAAAATCGAAGTATTTTTGAATGAATTTTCTTGGGATACTATAAAGATATAAAAGTTTGGCAACTAAAAAGATAAAAAGTACTTGCCAAAACCAGAGGTTTCAAAGATAATATTAGAGCATGCCCGGGTGGTGAAATTGGTAGACGCGATGGACTCAAAATCCATTGGTAGCAATACCATGCCGGTTCGAGTCCGACCTCGGGCACCAAATATGTAATTTAAGGGACTGTTAAAAAGTCCCTTTTTTATCGCAATATTCGCAAATATGCCGATATTTATCGGAAAATTTAAAAGTGCATTTAATATACATTAACAATACATTTACGAACTTTTTGATTGTAAAACTATTGTATAACTTGCAAAATTGTATAACTTTTTGTATAACTTTTATAGGGAGAACGCACCAAGAGAGCGTGAAAGGTTGCCCTAACGTTAACGAAAATTAAACAAGACCACGGATTCGGAGCTAGACGGATGGAAAAAGGCGTGGCAACCCACCGAGAGAAACTCGAAATTGCGCAGTTGGTGGGACGAGGGATGAACGCAAGGACAGTCGAGTGCGCTTGCGTGGGGTGGTAGCTCCACCCTTTTTTTATTTCTCAAAGCCAAAATAAAAGCACGGAATTAATCCGTGTTTTTTTAATTCTTATTAAATAAATATTTCAATTTATCTAACAGGTACACCCTATCATCGTGCGAGAGTTGAAACCACTTCTCAAGTATTTCAATTTCTAACTCAGTGATGTCAGGGTGCTCTTTTTTTATTGTTGCGATTGTTTCTTCCTTAGGTTTAAACATATCACCGTTACCGTTCATCAACCAATCGTAATTGACATTGTACTTTTCCGAAATTAGCATCGCAACACTTTCAGTTATGTTGATTTTACCACTCTCCCAATACGCAATCGTAACTCTAGTCTTGCTCAAGCTATCCGCAAATTCTTGTTGATTCATTTTTAAATGCTTTCTTAGCTCTTTGATTCGTTGGTTAGCATTCATATCTATTCTCCTTTCACACTTTAATTATACAAAAATAGATAATAAATGTAAAATAATTTAACATTTTTACTTGTATAAATGTAAAATTAATGTATAATAATGATTGTAAATAGTTAAATAAATTTACAGAAAGGAGCAAATGTAATGTACGAATTTGATTGGATGTTGCAAATTGGCTTAATTCTATTCGGTTGCCAATGCGGTGTGTTCCTAGCGTTTACCGCTTTAATGATTTGTCATTTTAAAGATTTAATTGATGGCTTTAAAAATCAAAGAGTTTATTGAAATCCTAATCACACTTAGCGTGTTGATGTGGGTAGTAATAGTAATTTTAAGAAAGGGGGTAAACGATGACAACTAGCAAAGTTAATGAATTAGATGCAAAAGCAATCATTGATTTCTTGCGTGATGCCGATGACGAAGAACTAAAAACAATTAGTGCAGTTATTACTGGTTTCAAACTCGCAAGAGAACGAGAAGAAAAGAAAGGAAGTAAAAAGTAATGAATGAATTATTTAAGGTGAATTATGACAATGAACGTATCACATTGTCAGCTAGAGACTTATTCGAGTTTCTAGAATGTAAGGAACGATTCTCGAAATGGTGGGAACGCATGAGTGGTTATGGCTTTGCGGATGGTGTGGATTATACCCCGTACCAAAATGTACACCCTCAAAATTTACAAGTTATTAACGATTATCAAATCACCATCGAGATGGCAAAAGAGATTGCAATGTTGCAACGAAATGAAAAAGGTAAGCAAGCACGGCAATATTTTATAGAGCTTGAAAAGAAATGGAACAGCCCCGAAGCAGTGATAAACAGAGCGCTTGAGTATTCACGCAAGCAAGTTAAAGCATTAATGCTTGAAAACAGTGAGTTAAAACCCAAAGCAATATTCGCAGATGCAGTAAGCGCAAGCAAGACTTCAATCCTTGTCGGAGAGTTGGCAAAAGTGTTAAAGGCTAATGGCATAGACATTGGGCAAAAGCGCTTGTTTGCATGGCTACGTGATAATCACTACTTAATGCAAAAAGGTGAATCATACAATTTGCCAACGCAAAAATCAATGGATTTAGGATTGATGGAAATTAAAAAAAGCACTGTGAACAATGCTGATGGCTCTATTCGAACAGTAACCACTACCAAAATCACTGGCAAAGGGCAAGTTTATTTCGTAAATAAATTTTTAAGCAACAATGGTAACAATTTACACGACTGAGCAACTGTGCGACTTAATCCACAGGGATAAACGCTACATCAAACAGTTACGTGATAGTGGATTATTGATGGGTACTAAGTTTGGGCATGGTTGGCTATACCATGAAAGCGAAATAAACGGCTTATTCGAGCGTTTAAGGGGCAAAGAAGTAAATACCTATGAGGATATGGTTTTGCTTGCAGAATCGCACAAAAAAAGGGCAAGGCGTTAAATAAACGCAAAGCCCAAAATGACAACAGCTTTCTAAAAGAAAGCATGTTCATTATATCAAAGAAAAGGAGAAAATATGAGCAAATCGGATGAATATAAAAAAGAATACTTTAGAGTGATGAACGTACTTGGGGGAATGGGGTATTCAACTTTCTATGATGAATTACAAAATAAGACAAATTTAACAAAGTTAGACAAGCGCGGATTTTCAATTACCGTTGGATATTTCAGCGAAGGAAAATGGGTGTTAAGCAAAGAAGAAGCAGAATTGGTGGCAAAGTATGGCGAATGATTTAAATATTTATCAAAGAATGGCGCTTGCAACGGATGACATCAAAAGCGTTGCTAAGAATTTAGAAGTGGGTTATGGCAAAAATGCTTATAAAGCAGTTGGCGAAGCGGATGTGCTAAAAGCAGTTAGAGAAGCAGAAAAGGCACATGGCATATATTCTTACCCATGCAAACGTGAAGTGCTTTTTCAAGACTTGGTAGAGCGTCAAGGTAGCAACGGTTTAAAAACTGAATATGTTATTCGGATTAAGACTACTTACAGATTCGTTAACATCGACAATCCAAGCGAATATATCGAAGTTGATTCATTTGGGGATGGGATGGATTCACAAGATAAAGCATGTGGAAAAGCAATTACATACTCGGACAAATACGCATTATTAAAAGCTTACAAAATACCAACGGGAGAAGACCCTGACCAAGAAGCGAGTGATGGCAACGCTAAAAAGAAGAAAGCACAAGAGCCAAAAAAAGAAATCACTCGTAGGGATTGCTTAAATAGAATCATGGGCATGTATTCAAACGAAGATATTATGGCAATGCTAGGCAGATTAAACGCAAATAGCTTGGATTCATTGGATGATTCAACATTAAGAAAGATGGCAAAATTATGAAAATTAAAAACAAATTGAATCTTCCACAACCGCTAGTGGATGCGGTAACTCGTGAATATACACCAACACCAAACAGATACTCCGTAACTACATTGCTTAAAGGCACGAAAGAAATCATACTTTCAAGACGATACGGCGGAGAAGTCGAAAAAGACGTATCGGAAATGATTTGGTTGATTTTGGGAAATGCTGTCCATGGAATTTTAGAGAACGCTAACGAGGCAGAAGATGAGTTAAAAGAAACGTTTATTGAGTATACGTTCAAAGACTTAGGCATGACTATTAGTGGAAAGCAAGATTTATACAGTGAATCTTCAAAAACAATTACAGATTACAAAACGGCATCCGTGAATAAAGTGCTGTTTAACGATTGGGACGATTACAGAAAGCAAACGTTAATGTACTGCTATATCTTTAGAAAGCTTGGATTTGATGCAGAGAATGGGCAAATCGTGGCAATTCTTAAAGATTGGGCAGTTACAAAAGCTAAGCGTGAACATGACTATCCTAAACTTCCAATTCACATTGAAAAGTGGCACTTCACTGAGCAAGAATTTGAAGATATTGAAAACTTTATCAAGGATAAGCTGATGGATATTAAAGCAAAAGAAAATCTACCTGATAACTTGATACCTGAATGCACACCCGAAGAGCGTTGGCACAGGGACGATACATTCGCAGTTATGAAAAAAGGCAATAAACGTGCGGTTAGAGTGTTTAACAACATTGATGACGCAAAGACGTTTATTGACGAAAAGCTAAACGCAGACCAAAAAGAAGGCTTAAAACTGTCAATCGAAAAGCGTAACGGCGAGGATGTTAAATGTTGCAACTATTGCGATTATTGCAAATATTGCAGTTACTACAAGTCTAGATATGCAGAAAGTGGAGATGATTAGGTGAGTGATGAAAAAGCAGTTTACTTTCCTTTCTTTAAGTCCTATGAATCAATGATTAATTTATTCAATGGTGAGCAGGTAAAAGAATTAATGATGGGTTTATGCACTTATTCATTCCATGACGAATCACCATCATTCACAGACCCAAGCGTTGAAATGGCATTTAATCTTATTCAACCATCGCTTGATAATTCATTGCGAAATATTGCAAACGGCAAGAAAGGCGGACGCCCTAAAAAGCAAGATTCAAAAAAGGGGGTTAAAAAGGGGGGTTTTGAAAATGAAGAAAGGGGGGTTAATAACCTAAAAGGAAATATAAAAGGAAATATAAAAGGAAATATAAATATAAAAGGAAATATAAAAGAAGAAGTAAATAATATTACTTTTAAAAAAAGTAATACAAAAGGTGTGTTGCAATCATCAATCAAAGAGTACACATCAAATATTGAACTATTAGATGCATTAGATGGATTCATTGCGTTACGTGAAAAGTTAAAAAAGCCTTTAACAGAAAAGGCATTGCAATTATCACTTAAAAAGCTTGACGGTTTGGCGGTAGATGACGAAAGCAAAATTGATATCGTTAACCAAACGATTGAGCATGGATGGCTTACGTTTTATGCATTGAAAAAAGAACAGCAAAACTCAAAACGTGCAATTGATGAGTTCATGGAAAAAATTGATGGTGTTGATGATTTATTTGGGTTTAACACCAACAATAGCGAAAGCATAGATGCAGATTTTAAAGTCAAGTAGAAAGGAGAAAATATGGACTTAAACGAAACAAGAAAAGTAATTTCAATAATCGCTAAAAACTATCCAAAGTTTTACAACGATTATAAACCGCAAGATTTTGATATTGTCGCGAGTACATGGCAAGCAGTGCTTAAAGATATTATGTACAAAGATGTTGGAAGTGCATTGGTGGAATATATCGGAAGCGAAGAAGGTAAATTCCCACCGCATGCAGGAGCAATAAAGCAAATATTATTCAAACGTGCCAACAAGGACTCAAAACTAGCTGACGCAGAGACAGCATGGCAAATGATAATCAAAATAATACGCACACGCCCACGCGATGAAT
>CALCFG010000126.1 GCA_937900565.1 uncultured Erysipelotrichaceae bacterium | reverse complement strand
TGATACTCCCCTATAAAAATGGCTATTTATCAACTGTTTGTTGTGACATAGCCATTCCTTTAATATCTTTCGCTGATAAATATTGATTAAAAAATGCATCCGTCAAAACACACCCAATCATTTCATGGTTAATTGAATGTTTTTCATCCATCAATTGACTCGAGTAACGAATTTCACCTGAATCGATATGAATGAGTCCCAACATTGCCTTAAACAACGTACTTTTCCCAGCGCCATTTCGTCCAATCAATCCTGTAATCAAACCTTGTTTGATTTCGCAACTCACATTCATTGTAAAATCACTATATTGTTTCGTAACATTACTGCACTTAATCATAAATTTCCTCCGCCAATAAACTAAACGTATTCATTAGAGACTCCTTATCAATCCCAAATTGTTGTGCTTTATGAATCGTTGTTAATAACGCTGCCTCAATTTCCTTTTGACTTTCTTCTTTTAAAAGTAGCTGATTCGTAGCACTAATGTAACTTCCTTTACCATGTACTGTGGCAATTAAGCCTGCTGATTCCAATGCATCATAGGCTTTTTTCACCGTTAGCGCACTTATCTTGCACTCGTTAGCTAAACTCCTAACACTTGGTAAACTATCATTTTCTTTTAACTCTTTGTTTAATATTCCTTTTTTGATCTGATTAACAATTTGTTCGTAAATTGGAACCATACTGGAATGATTGATTATTAACTTCATCTTTCAGCCTCCATAAACAGTATATAACAGTATAAACACTTGTCAACTGTTTTATACTGTTTATTAAAAATAAAAGCATCATCTGATGCTTTTATCTTTTTTGCAGGTTTTGTGATTTTAACCAATGATTAAAATCATTTAAAGAAAGTGGCTTAGCAATAACATAGCCTTGCACATAGTCACAGTGCATATTTTTCAAATACTCGAAAAGCTCAACTGTTTCAACACCCTCAGCTACCACTTCAATATTTAATTGGTGTGCTAAATGAATCATATTTTCAACAATTAAACGTGATCGTTGATTACTTACTTTAAAAAAGCTTTTATCTAATTTTAAAACATCAATGGCCAATTCATTTAAAATACTTAACGCCGAATAACCAAAACCGAAATCATCCAAACCAACGGCAAACCCGGCATCCTTTAAATCATTGACAATTTGTTTTGCTTGAGAAATTTCTTCTAAATCAAACATCGTATTTTCCGTTATTTCCAATAGTATCTGCTTTGGTTTAACACCATAACGATTTGCTATTGTTGTAAATTTAGCACATATCTGCTGACCATGATATTTAATATGTTCTCTGGAAATATTGACACAAACACAAACATCCTTCGTCATCTCTGATTGCCAAACATTCATTTGTTGACATACTTTTTCAAAAACATAAGTATCCAAACTATCAATTAATTGATGAGACTCTAAATACGGAATGTATTGGCTTGGCATAACGAGTCCATACTCCGGATGATGCCAACGTGTCAATGCTTCTACATGTATCTTATGCGAATCAATTAGATTAACAATAGGTTGCCATACAATTTCAATTTGATTTGTTTTAAGTGCATTATCAAATTCTTTCTTTATCCAACGTGTATGATTCAGATCAACATTGCCCAATAGTTTTGGATCAATCAACGCACTATCAATATGATAGCTATGTTTTCCATTCCTTTTCACTTTATACAATGCTTTATCTGCCACTTCATATAATTGATCAAAAGTAACGTAATTTTGACATACAGCAACGCCTATTGATACCGTGATATTTATTGCATTAACTCCTTCTCCCACATGGAGCAATAAAGCTTCATTTAAACGATTGGAAATGTCTTGAATTACCATTAAATTCGGTACATCCACTGCGAATATAACAAACTCATCTCCACCTAAGCGCGCACATATATCTTTGCTGCTCACACTTTTTAACATACGGGTTGATATATCTTGCAATATCTGATCGCCAACATAATGGCCCATCGTATCGTTTGCTTGTTTAAAATTATCTAAATCAACAATAAATAAAGCATTAAATAAATCCGTTGGATTATCCTTAAGACCAGATAGTTTATTAGTTACAAATTGTTTAAAATATTCACGGTTATACAACGCAGTTAACGCATCTCGTTGACTTTTTTCGCGAATTTCTTCTAAATATTCGCGTTGTTGAGCCAACTCATTGTAGTCTTCTAAACATCCTACAATTTTATTTTCATCCAAGATCTTGTAATAAATTTGTTTTACGTCCCACATATGTGAAAATTTAAACCGTATCGGCATTAATGGTGAAGGTTTTAAAGCTTTTATATTTTCACATATCTGTTGATAATTCGGTAAATAGTTAGCATCGATGAGTCCTTTTTGTAAAATATAATTTGGACTTACCTTTGCCACACTCACGGTAATATCATCATGTTTACCAATAACATCATAAAAGCTTATTTCACCCTTATTTAAATCAATTGCAAACGGGATATCATTCGTATGCCGTAATGTCATATTTAACAAGGCATTTTTAGCTTCCAATGTTTGTTTTTGCTTACGAATATAACTTACCGCTTGATAAACTAAACGGCCAACAAGTACCATAACTATAACAATGCATACCAATATCCATACAATTAATTGATTATAGGTTGTTTCAACATTTCCTATATAATCCGTAATATCTGATTCTAATACAACAGAAAATACGTACCAATGATGTATTCCTAAGGGTTGATAATATACATAACGCCCTTCCCCATCATAATTAAAATGAAATTGTCCGGTTTTATTTTGTTCGAAATTTTCAACAATGGACGCCACCGTTACGCCATCCGATAACTCGTAACGGTTCAATTCTTTCCAGACATTTTCACCTTTTTGCAATGAATACGGATTATTTGAATCAATAATGTAATTTCCAGAATCATCCACAATTTGGAAATACCGACACGATTGTTCATCTAATTCAATACGATTACTTAAATCTTCAATTTGAAAATGTCCCCATAATACACCAATTATATTATTTGAATTATCATAAATCGGAACTGCAATCATCATGCAATCATAATCTTCCAAAACATTCGCAATATAATTATCGCCATTCGTTACTGTTTGCAATAATTCATCATCCTTTAGCCGATATTGATTCCCATTCCCATCAATAACAGCACCTTGCAAATCCGATAAACCTATTATATGGTAATTCATCTCACGTTGATAAGATTCCAACCGTCCAACAACACCATTGATATCTTCCTTTTGATAATACGTAAATACCTTTGCTTTACTCATTAACAAGTCTACTTGGCTTTCTATTTCCCGCTCCAATAAACGACTTAAATAACGCGTAGTAAAACTCAGCTGTTCCACTTCATTATTTAGTATGAGTTGATGTACTTTATCGTAATTTATTTTAAAAGCACCCACAACACTAACCAGCGCGAAACAACATAAAATCACCAATATCCAAATTGAGTTATCTTTTTTTCGGCAATGCGTATTCTTCATACAATTAAATAATAAATTGTCATGAACAATTACACAAGTTTCTTTAACACCAAAAAAACTCGCATAAATGCGAGTTATTGAATATATTGAATCCACAATGACATTAAAAAATCAGTGCACAACTGTGCAAGCGCCATGGATACAAAGATATAAAATAATTGAATTTGTAAAACAAATCCTTTTTTAAATACATCAATGCGTAAGCATTGCAATGAATAGAAACTTAATCCAAAAAAGATTAGTTTTAATATAATTTCAAGAATACGGACAACTTGATAATCCATATCTATTTAGTACCAAAGATACGATCGCCAGCATCACCCAAACCTGGTACGATATATCCTTTTTCATTTAACTTTTCATCCATTGCAGCCAAATAAATATCCACGTCTGGATGTGCGTCCATGACAGCTTTTGCACCTTCAGGTGCCCCAACCAAACAACAAAGTTTAATATTTTTTGCACCTCTTTTTTTAATCATATCAATTGCTGCAATCGCACTCCCACCAGTTGCTAACATAGGGTCCAATAATAAATTGACCGTATTATCCCAAACCATCGTATCTGGGAATTTTGCAAAATATTCATGAGGTTCCAATGTTTCTTCATCACGATACAATCCAATAAATCCTACTTTAGCTGTTGGGATCAAGTTATTAATTCCATTTACCAAACCCAAACCCGCTCTTAATATAGGAATTAAAACGATTTCACAATCCAATTCTTGTGCAACCATTGGTTGAATCGGTGTTTCAATATTGACATCTTTTAAAGGCAACTCTTTACAAATTTCATAAGCCATCAATCCGGCAATCTCATCCAAATTTTGTTTAAAATCTTTCGTTCCTGTACTCACTTTACGCATATTCGTCAACTTATGCGTAATTAAAGGGTGTTTCAAAATATGTAACATTTTATTTCTCCTAATTTTTTAGTATTTTATCATTAAATTTTGGTTAAACAATGGTTTTCACGCACTTAACTATAATTTTTTAATACATCCGCAATGCTATTGATAACATCATTACTGCAAACAGAATAATAGCCTAACTTTTCCACAGCTTTACGCGCAGCTAACCCAAGCACCATACTCGCAGTAATGGCCGCTTGATGGGCATTATTGCATTGCCCAAAGAAACTGGTAACAAGTCCTGCCAACACGTCGCCACTGCCACCTTTTGCTAGGGCATTATTACCTAAATCAATGATCACATGTTCACTGCCGTCTGCAACCATCATAACATCATCTTTTAATAATACTAACGTAGTTGGGTACTTTTGATGAAATGCATCCAACACTTCAAACGGGTGATCATGGATTGCTTCAACGCTTTCCCCACAAAGATCACTCATCTCTTTAACATGTGGCGTTAATATTGTTAATACAGGACGTTCCAATAGCCACAATTCTTTCGCCACTAAACCAATACCATCCCCATCCACTACAACCGGTCGATCGGATAATAACACTTGTTTAATAAAGTTTTGACACCCTTGCCCTTTACCTAAACCATTGCCAATACAAATTACATCATATGTACTTAACTCATCTAACGCTAAATTATCATCCATAAAGCCTAAGCCATCACTTGCCTTAGGAATATACATCACTTCATTGAGTTGCAAAGCTAATATAGAATAAATATCTTCGGGAATCATTGCACTAGTCATCCCCAATCCAGAACGTAAGGCACTTTTTAAACTTAAAGTAATTGCTCCAGGCATGCGTTTACTTCCGCCAATAAACAAACCTTTACCATATGTTGATTTATTGGATTGAATTTTTCTTTTTGGTAAAAACTTCTTTAAATCATAACGGTCAACAACGACCGCCTCATGCATGTTTGGATGCACCTTGGCATCATAGAAATTCGTAATGCACAATTCACCACAATAAGCACGATACGATCCATTAATCATACATGGCTTTAAGCATCCGATAGTCACTGTTTTATTCGCACGAACTACCTCGCTGGATTTAAATAAACCATCCCCATTTAAACCACTGGGAATATCCACGGCAATAACATAAGCATCGCTTTCATTAATCCGTTTAACCAATCCAACATACGGTTCTTCCAATTCTCGATCTAATCCCGTACCAAACAAGCAATCAAAAATAACATCATATTGAGAAAAATCAACTGTAGAGTCAACAAAACTGACACCTTCATGTTTTGCTTGACGAAAAAATAATTGCGTATGTTCACTACTTTTATACATCAATGGATTCGCATTTAATACAGAGGCATCATAATATTTATTCATTAAAAGACGTGACAATGCAAATCCATCACCACCATTATTCCCTGGACCACAAACAATCAGTATTTTTTTATTATCCAATTGAGCACTCACAACACTTTCGATTCCTTTGACTGCTCTTTCCATTAATTGATAACCACTGTAATTGAATAAATCCGCCATTTTTTGATCCATTAAGTGGCATTGTTCACATGTATAAACACCTTTCATAGTTTGGTCCTTTCACTGCTAACTATATTACCATATTATTAAATTGTTGAAAAAAGGACGATTAATGTTGCATGATTTCATTCAATGATAGTGACACCCATCAATTTCTAGCACTGTATTTTGAATCACTTTCTTACTATTAATCCATTTCCATTGCAATCATGATATCTCAACGAAATTAGAATAAATTATTTAAAATAAAATCCATGAGTCACAAATTGATAATAGCAAATACATCAAAATTTTATTTTGTATTTTGCAACAACACAACCGTCTCCACGTGCATTGTTTGAGGAAACATATCCAGCGGTTGAATTGCTTTTACCTTATATCGAGCATTTAACTGACTTAAATTTTTAGCCAATGTACTTGGATTGCATGAAACATAAATGATGGTTTTTATATTCGATTTTAACAACGTGGTAATCATATTGTCATCCAGACCACTGCGCGGTGGATCCACCAATACAACATCAACTGGATGTTTTTGATGATAATACCTAAGTTCTTTGGCACTATCGCCCACTTTATATTGCATGCAATCGATATGATTATTGCGTGCATTTTTATTTGCCGCCACAATCGCTGGCTCCACAATTTCTACGCCCAAACCTCGTTTAATTTTATTGGATACCGCTAATGAAAGCAATCCAACACCACAATACCCTTCAAATAACGAACAACAGTTTGGCAGATATCGATCAATAATTTGAATCATTTGATTTAAACCACTCGTATTGAGTTGAAAAAAAGCTTGGGGTGTAATGGCAACTGTTAATTCATTTATCTTTACATTTAAATGATGCATTTTTGTTAAATAAATAATGTTACCCTCCAAGATATTAACCATATTCTTCGCAGTATTCATCACCTGAGCAATTACAGTAGCATGGGTTAATTGAGCTAACCGTTGGATCCATGCTTTATCTAATGATTCCTTACCTGTAACCAATGTGATCGAACATTGATCATCTACATAGCGAATGGCAACTGCGCGTAATCCGCTTTTTTTAGTGTGATCATAATTGGTTAAATTACTTTCATCTAAAGCAACTAATAACAATTGAATTAATCGATTGATGTTATCATCATGAATTTTACAATAATGATCAATGGCTTGAAAGTGATTACTACCACTTTGATATAAGCCAGCGTGCCAATGATTATTATATTTCTTTAATAATAGTTTAGCGTGATTGCGATATCCCCAGCTCAAAGTTGAACCAATAATGGGCTCAACAAGTTCAAGGGGAACTTTTGGTGCATATTTTTGCAATGATTCAACCAAATAATTTTGTTTGCATTGCAATTGATAGTTATAATTTGCATGCATTAAATCGCATCCACCACATACTTGATATTTCTTACATCCAATATTACACCGATTGGGATTGGTTTGAATCACTTTAACAAGATCTGCTTTAAAATATTTTCCAAAGCTTTGCATATGATCCACCAAAACAAGTTCATCTTTTAATGCACCTTCAACAAAAACTGGCTTTTGTTGCCAAAAGCCAATTCCTTCGCCATTAATTCCCATTCGTTTAATTTCTAATTTAGTCTTCATCGTCTTCAAATTTTGCCCAAGTTGGGACTTCGTTACCACGGCGTAAGCACACACATTTTTTATATTCATTTTGATTAATGAATTGCAATACTTCTTCTTGTTCCTTAATACTTGTTCCTATTAATAAAACCGAACGAAATTGTTTATCTAAAATGTCACAGATAATAATTAAACCATCCACTTTATTTCCGCATGTTCCTTTATAGTATTGCGCTACGGCAATATTATCCATTGCTAACATACCACTATCTAAAGGAAAAGTTAACGTAGGATAGTCTGGGTGTTGACTCCCTTTATTCCAAAAAGATGATACCGAGCAACTGGAAACTAGTGTATCCACTTTCTGCCAGAAAAAAGCATTATTTTCAAATTCTTTCATAAATTCCTCCCACTTTATGGATACAACGATCATCAATTGCATCAATAGTTGCATAACCACACATTTTCATTGTATGTATTAATGTGGATTTAACGTGTTGATAATATGCTTTAACACCTTCTGCTTTTGCGATACCGCAGGCTAACGCAAAAGGGCGTCCAATTAACACACCATCACATCCTAATGCCAACGCTTTAAATACATCACATCCATCACGGAAACCACCATCAACTAAAATCGTGCACTTACCTTTAACCGCTGTAACAATATCTTTCACAACATCCATACTGCCCGCACTACCATCCATAACACGGCCTCCATGATTGCTAATGATAATGCCACTCGCACCTGCTTGCACTGCTTTTAACGCACCTTCAACACTCATTATACCTTTAACAATAAACGGACGATTCGCACAATGATTTACAATCATTTTCAATTTATCCACACTTTTACATTCCACAGGGATTTTTGATTTTTGAAGCGCTAATAACCCCGCACTATCCACATCCATCGCTAAAGCTAAATGCTTGTATTTATCCAATAATGGGAACCGTAAGTCCAATCCTTCTTGTACCCATGGCTTCATTGTAGGAATACCTTGACCATGGTAATGATCCATGACTTGCAATGGTTTTTCAAAATAGTCCAATTGTGTACCATCTCCACCAAAAGCAATAATATTTAAATCGTTCGCAGCACACATAACTTGATGAAAATATTCATATTCATCCATATCAATGCCATAGTTAACTTTTAAACTGCCAATGGGAGCAATCATAACCGGAGAATCGACCTTCACCCCAAATAAAGTAGTGGTAGTATCCACAGTGGAAACGTCGCTAATGCAATCTTGCAATAATTCAATTTTATCAAGTGCTTTACGATTATTAATAAAACTGACTCCACTACCAATACCACCAACCCCTGGTGTTTCACCTTTACATGCCACACCATTACAAACTGGGCATACGCGACAATTGCAATGTGTTCTTTTTTCTAAAGCCAACAACTCTTTATAATCCATATTTAATTAACCTCACTGTTTTTATAGGGTAATTTTTCTTCCAATATTTTCATTAACTTACGACGTCCAAACACTTCAATTTGATAACTGGATCCATCCACCATACGAAACAACAGTACATCCTCCTTTCGTGAGAATTGATATGTATAAGTAACGATTTCATCATAATATAATAACCGTACCTCTCCAGGCGTATCCTTTGAATATAAGCGGACACTTTTATCCGTAAATTGTAGCAATACACGATCCGGTAACACCACAAAAAAGAAAACACACAATACCGCTAAAAACAGTCCCAATTCACTGAATGGGGAACCAATAAAGAAACAGATAATCCCTAAAATAAAACCAACAATCAATATTGCTAATGGTTTTAAACGGATAGTGTAACTTACCGGAACACTATGATCAACATTCTCAATTTTAATTAAAGATGACTTCATTCTTAGATTTTACCACCTTTAATTGTATAATTTAAGCGTATGAATGAAAATTGGTTTGAAATTAAGCATGTGCGTGCCCAATCTGGCGCACGCACTGGGGTATTACATACACCACACGGAGACATCCAAACTCCTATATTTATGCCTGTCGGTACATTAGCGACCGTTAAATTTTTGGATAGTCAAGAACTCGATGATTTGGGTGCCCAAATTATTTTGGCAAATACATACCATCTATGGTTACGCCCCGGATGTGATGTATTAACAAAAGCGGGTGGTGTTCATAACTTTATGAATTATCACCGCCCCATGTTAACTGATTCAGGTGGTTTCCAAGTATTCTCGTTAGCTGATAATCGCAAGATAAGTGAACAGGGAGTAACCTTTAAATCTCACTTAGATGGTTCAAAGTTATTCATGTCGCCGGAAGAATCCATCCAGATACAAAATATTATCGGTGCTGACATTATGATGAGCTTTGATGAATGCATTCCATATCCTGCTACCTACGAATATGCAAAGGCAAGTACAGAACGTACCATTCGTTGGGCAAAACGTGGAAAAATTGCCCATCAAAGAGATGATCAAGCATTATTTGGTATTGTTCAGGGAGGAGAATATCAGGACTTACGAGAAATGTGTGCCAAAGCATTAACAGAAATGAATTTTGATGGTTATTCCATAGGCGGTACAAGTGTTGGTGAAGATAAAGAAACAATGTATCGCATGATTGATTATGCCGTTAAATATTTACCGGAAAATAAGCCAAGATATTTAATGGGTGTTGGTGCTGTGAATGATTTATTGGAAGGCGTGGCTCGAAATGTGGATATGTTTGACTGTGTCTTACCAACCCGAATTGCGCGCCATGGCACATTAATGACCTCGCAAGGAAGAATCAACATTAAGCGTTCTATTTACAAAGAAGACTTTACACCATTGGATCCAAACTGTGATTGCGAAACATGTCGTAATTATACCCGTGCTTATTTGCATCATTTATTCCGATGCAATGAAGGATTGGGTCAACGATTATTATCCATCCACAACTTACGTTATCTTGTTTCATTAATGGAACAAGTCAGAAAAGCCATTGAAGAAGATCGTTTTTTAGATTTTAAAAATGATTATTTAAAAAGAATGCAATTTGATGAAAGGGGATTTTAATTTTGAAAACAAGCGAATTTGATTTTAATCTACCTGAAGAATTAATTGCCCAAACTCCCTTAACAGATCGTACCAGTTCCCGTCTTTGTGTGGTTAATCGTAAAGATAGCACAATTAAAGATACACATTTTGATCACATTATCGATTATTTAAAACCCGGAGATGTTTTGGTCAGAAATAATACAAAAGTAATTCCTGCACGTTTATATGGCTTTAAACCCGAAACAGGTGCACACGTCGAAGTATTATTATTAAAAGATTTAGGAGACAATGTTTGGGAATGCCTTGTTGGTAATAGTAAGGTTGTTAAAATAGATACACAGTTAACCTTTGGGGAAGGATTATTAAATGCAACATGTGTTGCACGATTGGACGAAGGTATTCGCCATTTAAAATTTAATTACGACGGTGTATTTTTCGAAATATTGGATAAGATTGGCAATATGCCGTTACCACCTTATATCCATGAAAAGCTGGAAGATCCAAATCGTTACCAAACTGTCTATGCACAAAAAGAAGGAAGTGCAGCAGCACCAACGGCAGGCTTACATTTTACTCAAGAATTATTTGCAAAGCTTAAGGATAAAGGTGTTGAAATTGTCGATGTTACCTTAAATGTTGGCTTAGGTACATTCCGACCAATGAAAACAGACACAATTGAACAACACGTAATGCACTCAGAAGCTTACCAAATGAGCCAAGATGCCGCAGATATATTAAACAAAGCAAAAAAGGAAGGTCGACGGATTATTGCAATCGGAACGACCAGTGTACGTGTATTGGAAACTGTATATGCCAATAATGGCTGTTTTAAAGAAACAAACGATAGCACACAAATCTTTATTTACCCAGGATATCAATGGCAAGCCGTGGATGCATTAATCACAAATTTCCACTTACCCAAATCAACACTATTTATGTTAGTCTGTTCATTTGCAAGCAAAGCATTGATGTTAAAAGCCTACAATCACTGCATCAATGAAAAATATCGTTTCTTTAGCTTTGGCGATGCCATGTTTATATGTTAGTTAATTTTGATACACAGGTGGTAAATTACCATCGAATATCTTTAAAAGAAATCGAATCACTTAAAGATAACCCAATTAAACCTAAATTACTATTGCATGCATGTTGTGGACCGTGTGCATGTTATCCAATTGATTGGTTACATGATATTTTTGACGTCACTATCTATTATGCTAACAGCAATATCTATCCTAAAAGTGAATATGTGCGGCGTAAAGATGAAATGATTGAAAAAGTACTTCCGCATTATCCAAATGTTAATGTTATTATCCCAACGTATGATAACGCATTATTCACTCAACAATTATCACCTTATAAAGATGAACCCGAAAAAGGTAAACGTTGTTGGTTATGCTATGAATTGCGTTTAAAAGAAACGATGGAATATGCTGTTACGCATGGATTTGATTATGTTACAACCACGTTGTCTATATCACGTATGAAAGATAGCCAAGTAATCAATCAAATTGGTGCAATGTTAATTAAAAACTACCCAACTTTAAAGTATTTCTATTCTGACTTTAAAAAGAATAAAGGTTTAGAAATTGGAAATCAACTTGCCCGTGAATTTAATTGTTATCGACAAGATTATTGTGGGTGTGTTTATTCCTATATTGACAAAGAAAACCGAAATAAATAAAAGTATTGCTTATTAAATGCACGCTATGCATGCATGAAGTAAGCAATACTTTTTTAATTCTTAATTAGTAAAGTTATCGAAATAACCTTGAATCCAAACAATTGGTGTTCCTTTATCACCAGAACCTGATGTTAAGTCACACAATGAACCGATTAAATCCGTTAACTGACGTGGTGTTGTACCTTGGGAAGCCATATTCCCTACTAAATTAGCATCTTTATGTTTAATACTTTCACTAATAGCTTTCGTTAATTCTTCACCACTTAAATCTTTAAAATCATTATCCGCTAAATATTTTAATTTTAACTCATTCGGTGTACCAATTAACCCATCGGTAAAAGCAGGAGATACACATGGATCAGCTAATTCCCAAATTTTCCCTTGTGGATCTTTAAATGCACCATCACCATACACCATAACTTCCACATGTTTGCCCGTCTTATCTAAAAATTCTTTTTGGATATCCAATACTAAATCTTTACATTCTCTAGGAAATAATTTGATTTTATCTTCAGTGGATTTGTTAGAACCCAATAATCCATATTTTTCATTGAACCCACTACCATTTACAGAACTTGTTAAAATGTCATCCAATCCACAAACGACTTTTGCTCCATTTTCCTTTAGGATACGTTTAGTGCGCAAACGCGTATGAATATCACACGTTAATACGTGATCACAGTAATTTAAAATTGTTTTAGGTTGGTTTGCAAAAATAATTTCGACATCACATCCCGCATCTTTAATAATGGATGCGTAATAATCCACATAATCTACCCCTGTGAATTCATGCTTATTTTCACCAAATAATTCACGGTATTTTTCTAACGTTAATACATCGCTATATGGATTGACATTGGCTTGGTCAATTTTATCCAAGGATACTAATGTATTGCCCACTTCATCGCTTGGATAGCTTAACATCAAGACAATTTTTTTACATCCTTTGGCAATGCCTTTTAAACAAATAGCAAAACGATTTCGTGATAAGATTGGGAAAATTACTCCCACTGTTTCACCACCAAGTTTAGCTTTAACATCCGCTGCAATAGCATCCACACTGGCATAGTTTCCTTGGGAACGCGCAACAACTGATTCTGTAATTGATACAACATCGCGATCTCTTAAACTTAAATTTTCACTTTGTGCGGCTTCCAATACACTGTCCACAACGATTTGCGTTAAATTGTCCCCTTCACGAATAATCGGACATCTTACGCCCCTTGATACAGTTCCAATTTTTCTTTCCATATAAATTCACTCTTCTTTCCTTATCTTTGTAAATTTATTTAGTTTGTAAATCTATTTACAATTAATTATATCAATCCATGATGTATCGCACAATCATTTTTCGAGTGGGTGCACGCAATCTAACACTTTTACAAACCAAGAAATAATACTTCCCATCATTAACACACAAATAATCGTACCTAATCCAACTTGACCACCCATAATAAATCCGAGTGCAAACATGCTTATATCCAGTAAAGTCCTAATTGAACGATAGTTTAAATGAAATCTATCCACAAGCCCACTAGCCAATGCATCCAATTGATTCATTCCTGTCTGATAATGTATTAAAATTGCACAACCTAAGCTCTCCGCCAAAAGTCCACAAATAAATACAATAAAGTTAATCATTATACTTTGCATTAGTGGCGCAACCAAAATAATATACACAGGATTTAAGATATTAATAACGAACCCCATTAATAAGCAAGCCGCAATGGTTGTAAATCCAATATATTTTCTACCGATTATTAAAGCTAATGCTAATACTGTAATATTACTGATATTTGACGCAGTGCCTAAACTAATGTCAAAAAAGCGATTTAATCCGCTACAAAGCATTGTTACCGCATCACTACCTATATTAGCAAGTACTAATAAACAAACGCCAGTTGCTGTAAAAAACAAAGATAAAACCAAAGCAACAACACTTTGATAACTAACACCTAACTTCTTTAACATACCCATTATCCTTTAAATAGCGTAACAAAGCAGTACACCCTTCATTAACGTCACGATAAGTAACATCAAAATTACCGGTATACCACGGATCCGCAATATCCCGATCACTTCTCGCAAAAGAAAGTAGTGTATAACATTTATCATTACTTTTTAATATCCGTTGCATATTAAAAATGTTCGCTTGATCCATACCAATAATAAAATCGTAACGGTTTAAGTCATCCATTCTTAATTGTCTTGATGCATGAAATTCATAAGGAATTCCCATCTCTTTTAATTTCTGTTTGGTTCCATAATGCACATCATTTCCAATTTCTTCTCGACTCGTTGCCGCTGAATCAATATAAAAGTATCCACTTAATCCCTCTTTATCCACTAGGTATTGCATTACAAATTGTGCCATTGGACTACGGCAAATATTGCCGTGACATACAAATAAGATATTAATCATAAAATTCTCCTTCATCATTTTACATTAAAATGAAAAGAAGTTTGTATAAGAAAAAATCATCACACGTTTGATGATTTTTCTTAGTTAATATATTACTTCAATATTATTGCGATGATGTATTTGCAAAGGTTGATGATGCATTATATATTCACTTAATAGCGTTACCATACTCTCATTGATTTCTTTGACCACTTCACAATTTTTAAACATATCAAAATTACCTCCCCCTGCTGCACGGTAATTATTTAATGCCAATGTAAAAGTATCCGTATCTAACACTTGTTTACCTTCATACGTTAAATCAATAATACGTTTCCCTATTGGATTACTCACCTTGATTGTATAACATATACCATCCACCATATCGTAATTATAATGTTGAGGCTTTGGTTCAATATAAGAAGGGCTAACACAGATTTGCCCATCTTTGATTGTAAAATAATTTGCACATTGTTCTAAATATTCCTTCAGAATTTGTCCACTTACTTTTAATACCACTATGGTATTGGGATACATATAACTACTTACCAAGTCTCGCATAGTAATCGTTGCATTAAATCCCTTGGCATCATTAAATAAGGCATTACTCGCTAATTGTGCATGCGATACTTCCATAGTAACCAGATTAAAAAGAGAAACTAATGGATGCTTAGTTAATCGTGCCTTAAACCCATCATTAATTAATAAATCATACGCTAATTTACCTATAGGTTGATCCAACCATTGTTGTACTTTTGCTTCCAAATTTTTAAATTCATTGCACATATTAATATCACAACAGCATTGTGGAGTAATAAGACTGGGATGAATGCCATTATCATCAATTACAATGGAAGCCAATTCTTTTCCCATAAAAGCTGTCTGGGTTATTGCCACACCATTAATAACTTGCGCAATAGAGCGATGTTGATGCCCTGTAATTAAAATATCAATCCCTTTAATTTCATTGAGTATACGGTACCCCTGATTCTCCCCTGTTAATTTTTCAATCGGTACCCCTGTTTGTAAATCACATTCAAATCCGCCATGATAAACAACCGTTACATAGTCAACTTTGCAACTATTTTTAGCATAGTCCACTGCTTGACTTATAAAATCAAATGCATCACTAATCTTAAAATTACGTATATGATCTGGCTTTTCCCATACATTAACAAAATGTGTTACAGCACCTATTAACGCCATTTTTTTACCATTTGCAAATTCATGGATTGTTACACGATTACCAATGCGCTTATCGTGATATCTTACATTTCCACTTAGGCAATTAAACTTACTTAAATGTGTTAATAAAACCTTTTCACCATAATTAAAGTCATGGTTTCCTAAATTAATATAATTGACGCCCATTAATTGCAATGCTTTGCTACTTACAGGAGATAAATTATTTAAATAACAATAATCCAATAGTGCATTACCTTCCAAAACATCTCCATTATCAATAACAATTGTATTTTCATCCTTATGTGTATGGATATATTGACTAATCTTTGCCATTCCCATTGCTTTTTCTTGGTTATCTGCGTAACTGTATGGCATAATACTGCCATGTAAATCTGAAGTAACAAATAATGTTATTTTATTCATGCATAATTTCCTTCTTCTAGTTTGTACTTATTAAACCAAAACTATGTTTAAGAAACGTTAATACACAATTAAAGCAAGGTTAAATCACCTTGCTTATTTTTCTATAATGTACTTAAATCCACGGTAAATTCAACAATACCCATATATCCCGGAGCAACTTCATATTTATCAAATTGAATAACAATGGTATGTTCATTGATTAAATAATAGTTTTCGCTACCATTAATCGTTGAGAAAGTGTAATCACCCAAAGGGGATTCATCAATCCAATACGAAATATTTTCGTCGTTAGCCATTTGGTGTTGCATTTGATCAACAATATTAGCACCCACCTTACTCATCAACTCAACATCTTGTTGTAAAAATTGAGCCAATGAAATTGGTTCACCCGTCTCTTTATCCACCGTAAAAGTTTTAACAAATTGATTGCTTCCTGCCATCAATTCAGTAGTATAGACTTCAATGCATAAATATTTATCATCTTCATATTTGATACTATAATCGCTTTCTAATGCATAATGACTTTCACCATTAGTATCTTCAATGATAGCGTTATATTGATCAACCAATGATTGGGCATAATCATCAATTTGTTCATTCACACCCACACTGCGTTGGTATTCATCCACTTTCGCAACACTAATATCCATACTAGCGTTACCTTGTTCTTGTTGATATCGATTAAATGTAAATACATCCGCAAATGTACCAATAACAGGTACACTAGCAAACGCTTGATACCATCCCACGTTTGTATTTAATCCAATGATTCCGACACAAAATACCGTAAGGCATGTAAAACTTAATCGCAATGCAAACAATTGATGTTTTTTACGAGCTGCTTTTTCTTCCATGGCTTTATCAATTCCCATCAAAACAGCCATTTTAGCTTTGGCATCATCTTGAGGTAATTGAACTTTTTGTTTAGTTAATTGTTCCATTATTTCTTTATACGCTTTATCTTCCATTAGACAGACACCTTTTCCTTACTTAATAGTGCTTGCAATTGATCCAATGTACGATACAGTTTAGATTTTACTGTATTGACATTAAGATGCATCATTTGCGCAATTTCTTCTATTTTATATTCTTCATCGAATCGTAAATGCAACAACAGACGCTGTTGATCATTTAATTGTTCCATGGCGAGTTGCAACGCTTCATTGGTTTCATTTTTTGTATCATTACTGACTACTTCACTTTCCAATCCAACACTGCGTGAATTCTGTTTTAACATAGATAACGCACAATTAATCACAATACGATATACCCATGAATGAACATATTCGATATTTTTTAATTTATTAGCATTAATGATTGCTTTGTAGGCACTTTCTTGGACCACATCCAAAGCATCCGCCTCGTTTTTCATATAGCGAAAGGCGAGGTGATAATATTGCTGATAGTGGTCCAATAAGTCTTGTTTGACTATGGACTCTTTCTCATTTTCGTTGGCCAACATCTTTAATCCTTCCTTTCGTACTATTTATTAGAATCATCTATAATCGATAAAGTTTCAAAAAAATAGGCAAACGCCTATTTTTTTAATGTATGTTTAATTGTATAAACTAGTTGACACCCTAATTCACTTAATTGGTTTTGTGCATTCAAATAAATGGGCGCCATATCAAGAATAAATTGAGGATCGTGTGCATCAAACCCAATAATAGCTTTACATCCTTTTTTACCAGCAATCTGCCAGAACTTTCCATTGGGATACATTTCTTTGCCCACGCGTTGATTAAATGCGTATCCACTTAAGTTATACTCTAAAGGAATGTCATATTTTAATGCTAAGTCTGTAATGCGTTCGAAAGCATTGATTACGTGTTCATCCACTTGAGGATAACGCCGCATGATTAATTCAGGATGTGCTAGATATGCAAAATATCCAGTTTGTAATGCTTTATCCAATGTTTCTATATAACATTGGATTCCTTTAATATCACAATTACCAAAATAATCGTACTCAACCAAACCTGGGTCATCACTCGGATAAAAATGGTTACCTAATATTAAGTATTCCACCCCGGCATTACTGGCAAAATCCACCAACCACGCCATTTTAGACTCAACATATTCAGCTTCTAAACCAATATGAATATTAATTTGCGAAGCATACTTTTTCTTTAATTTAGTTAAAACAGTGACATAATCATTGAGTTGATCTTGATGCATACGAATGGTGGAAACATGATTTCCTTCATAATACCAAGGAGTATGATCAGCAAACCCAAAATCTTTCATTCCCAATTGTATGGCATTTTCAATGTATTCCCATTCTTCACCGCAAGCATGATTACATCGTTTAGTATGAGTATGATAATTCGCTAATATTTGACTCATCCTAACACACTTTCCAAATAAGTAATGACATTATCAATGGAATCCACTTTCATGTGTTCTGTTACAGCTTCTTTATTTTCCAAGCAACGATTAATCAAAACCACTTGAATGCCTAAACTTAAAGCTGCGCCATCTTCTACCGCATCATTACCAACTAAAATAACTTCTTCTGGTTTTAAATTTAAGTGATTTAGTAACCATTTAAAGTAATAGGCATTTGGTTTGGCACTTACACTGTTTTCATAAGTTGTAACCATATCAAAATCTTCCATGGATAAACCAGCCCATTCAATGCGTTGTTTTGTGCAAATTAAAGGAAATAATGGATTAGTTGCACAAATAGTTAAAATACCTTTTGTCTTAACTAAGTCAACCATTTGCTTCGCTTTTGGTTCAAACCCACAAATAGCTTTAAGTTTTGTAAACTCATTTAAATACATTTGATTAAACAACATCTCATAATCATTAAAGGGTTTATCATTTACCTTAGATGTAAAATAGTCAATAAATACTTGTTCATTTGTCAAATTACTTTCATTACGTGTCATTGCTTCCACAGATTCCATCACTGTTTTAACAATTAGTTGACAATTGGGACTATCTTTTAATGCACAAGCAATAACTTTAAAGTAATTTTTTTCAAAAGTTTTACGATCAAACGGCAATAAAGTACCATCCAAATCAAAAAATACAGCCTTAATCACGCAACAACCTCAACATCCGAGATTTCACCATTTAAATAATGCACTTGATTATCTATAGTTAAAATATCTTGCAATAATTTAATGTAATCCACATAAACAATGGTTTTAACGATTACGCTATTTTCCAATTCACCAAAACAAACATGATAACCAAATTCACCCATAATATTTAGGAAACGATCCACTGTTTCTTGATCCGCAAGATGAACATAATAATTCACTTGAATGGATTGACCTTGATACGCTTGCGCTAATTGTTCTGCACGTTCAATTGCATTCAAAACCGTCTTTGTATCTAAATGTGTATATACGGATAAAAAATCGTTAACAACTTTATAGTCTTTCTTATCATTTTCATCATCACTTGGAATATCTTCAATGGCAATGGAATGTCCTTGATCTTCATAACCCAATTCATCATCACTTTTTAAAGGTTCATTATTATCCTCTTTTTCCATCCGCGCCACTTCACGCACAATTTGTTCATTACGTGTTAATGGGTCTACAACGGTTTGATAAAGAATTGGTTCCTCTGATTCTTCAGCAACACCAGCAGGTTGCGCTTCGTTTTCTATTTGATCTTCCATTGCTTGCAATGGTTGGTCCAAATCATCATTTAATACATAGATATTTTTTTTGTTTTTATCTTCCCTTATACGATTTACTTTAATAGCTAAAGCAGCGGCCGCCACACCAGTACCTAATAAACCTACACCTGCAATAATCCAATTTTTCTTTTTCATATTTTTCTCCTTAATATTATCGATATTTTACGATGGCTAATCCATCACCTTTAGTTTTGTAATATATAACATCCACACTTGGATCACTTAACAGCCACTCGCGAAATGCCTTAATCTTTTTAACTAGCGATCGTGTATTGCGATTATTTGTTAATGACGGATCATCCACGATGCCATGAAAATTCAAATTATCAAATACATATATCGCACCCTTATTCAAATAAGGTTTAGCATGCTCCATATATGCTTTATATTGTGCTTTTGCCGCATCCACAAAAACTAAATCATAACGACACGTTAATGTTGCTTCCTTTCCATCTTGCAAATAAGCGTGAATTCTATTTTCTAATCCGAATGATTTAATATTTTCGACTGCTTGTTGATAACGTGATGAATCAATCTCAAAAGTATCAACCTCCACATTATCATTCACACTTGCCATGGCGATGGCCGAATACCCAACTGCTGTACCATATTCAAGTACTCTTTGAATATTACGATGACGGATTAAGTCACATAATAAAGTCAATCCTTCATCTTGAACGATTGGCACATGTTCCTTTAATGCTACTTCTTTAATATTTTTCAAACTCATTACTACAATTATTATCCAAAAATCCAAATTTTACAAACGAGCATAAAAAAAACTGTATCTAAGATACAGTGAATTTTTAAATGGCGCCTAATGCAAGACTCGAACTTGCGACCCAACGGTTAACAGCCGTTTGCTCTACCGACTGAGCTAATTAGGCACTGCCCTATTAGAATACCACAATAACAAAACTTTGCAAGACATTTTTAAAAATTTTTTTCTTTTTTTTAATTCTTTTCAATTTTGTAAATAAGTTATCAATTTTATAAAAAAAAGCTTGCATTATTCAATTTGCACATGATATTATATCTAAGCTGATGGCCAGTTGGTGAAGCGGCTTAACACACCGCCCTTTCACGG
>CALCFG010000125.1 GCA_937900565.1 uncultured Erysipelotrichaceae bacterium | reverse complement strand
AACTGTACAATACACACCTTGTGATAATGCGCTCTTTACCAAACCAGAACATTTGCGCAAGGCATCATTACTTACGCTTAATATAGCTTGACGTTCCATTTTTAACAATGATTCATCCACTTTGCTAAGATAATAACGTAAGGCAATAACTCCATACTCTTTTGCACCAACCGGGCTATCCAACGCACCAATAGTACCAATAATATTTTTTAATAAATCATCGTCACTCAATTCTAATTGTTCAATAGTTTGTGCTAAATCAGCATAAACTTGATAGGTATGATCAATGTGTGGATCACGATAAGATACTAATGAAAAATAACCTTTTCGATTAATAATATTAAAGACGCCGTAAGCACCTCCGTCAACTCTTACTTTATTCCATAAATATCCATAGTTTAATACATTCTTTAATACCATAAATCTTCCCATATTAAAGTTTGTAACATCCATCTTACCAACTTGACCAACATAATTAACACTACCGGGTGTAATAAAGGCTTCATTTTTAATTACACTTTGATAATTAAAGTACGCATCGAATTGGCTCTTAGGTGCATATTCGCATTCTTTAATAAATGTTTCAATGCAATAATCAACATGATCTTTATCATAGGATGCACAGGTATAATGCATCATTAAATTATCTTGAGTAAATAATTGCTTTTGAATCATTGCAAATTTACCTAACATATCATCAATAAATACATTATCATCTGTTTCAAAAGCTTTAACAACATTCTTAACGAATAAATAGAAGTCATAACCACCTATTAACTCCATAAATGCACTGGACTTATTTAAATACGCGTTCATGTGTTGATAGGCAGTTAAATGGGCACTTGCCATCATATCGCTTTGCAATCCAACAAATAATTGATTAATAACTTCACTTAAGCGATTCTTATCATTAAAACAGGTATGGCAAGCAATATGTTGCATTAAATTTAATCCACGTAATATATTTTCCTTAAATACTTTAATACCTAAATAAGTATACGGTTCAAAGGAATCATTCATGTCACTAAAGACATCAAATCGGTATTCACATCCACCCGAGATTGTTAATATTTCCGTATCTAATCGATCGTAACTGTATTTGTTAGTATCCATTTTACCTAAACATTTAATATATAACGATACGTATGGAAGCAATGCATTATCCACTTTACTCAAATCAAAGTATTGACTGATATAGGTAATGCCATTGCATTGATCATTGATACTATAAATTATCGGTGTATTTAAAATTTGTGTTGGATGTGCTTCAAAATGCATAATATCACTTGATAAATCATCTTTAGTTAACATTGGTAATGTCGCTAATTCTTCAGGTGTATTTTCTTTTTGTTGGAATGCTTTTAATGCTTTTGTATTTTCTTTAATGGCATTAAATTGTTCAGTTGTTAATGATTGTTTTAATTGATCCAATGATGCCCTTAACTGCGCTTGTTTCTCTGCTTGATAGCCATGTTTAGCTATCAAAGTAACACTGGCAGTAAAAGTTGAATCCAATAAATAAGTTTGAATTAATTGCTCCAATTTACCTTCATTGATCCAATTTCTTACCACTTCAAAACTTTGTTGATATTGCACAAATGCAAATGGATCATCATCATATAACCATGCATCCAATATAGCAACGCCATTATCTAATCCTTTCGGAAGGCTCGTTGTTTCAATAGTTGAAAATTGAATGGCGTTTAATGCAGCTAAACAATCTTGATGATTTAATCCGTTGTTTACAATCTCTTGTAGTGTGGCGTTAATAACGTGTTTAAAAGCATCCAATTGATGTTGTGCTGCATGTTTGGCAATAACGATAAATAATGGTTGATAGATACCATCTTGGAATCCACCCATAATATCTTTACCAATACCTGCTTTTAATAAAGCTTGCTTTAATAAGGCAGCATTACTATCCACTAAAATATAACTTAATACTTTAAAAGCAAATAAATGCGCGCAATCTTTCGGAATATCCACCACTGTATTTAAGGAAAGATAATCTTTATTATCCAATGACTCCTCATCATCTAAATTGTAATAATAAGTCGATGCTTTAATAGTATCAAATGGTTCTTGTCTACCAATGGTGCTATCAATGGTTAAATAATCATATTCACTTAATACTTCTTTATCCAACCATTCCAATCGTTCCACCATGTCACAATCACCATAGAAATAAATGTAACTATTACTTGGATGATAATACGTTTGATGAAAATTTATAAATTGTTCATACGTTAACTCAGGAATAACATCGGGATCTCCACCGCTGACCACCCCATAGCATGTATTTGGAAAACAACTTTTACATACATATTCAAATAAACAATCTTCCGGATTGGAAAATACACCTTTCATTTCATTGTAAACTACCCCATTGATGGTTAATTCATCATTATCATCCACTTCATAATGCCATCCTTCTTGTTGGAAAATAAAAGGATTGGAAT
>CALCFG010000124.1 GCA_937900565.1 uncultured Erysipelotrichaceae bacterium | reverse complement strand
TGTCCCATTAATTTCCAATATTTTTTTTGTTTAACAATCAAAAGAATGGCTTCTGCAAATGCATCCACATTATTATCAACTACTATCCCTCCATTATCATCAATAAGTTCAGTATTTCCTCTTACATTAGAGACGATGCAAGGTAATCCACATGCCATGGCTTCCATAACCGCAACCGGTAAGCCTTCATGAAAACTTGAAAATAAAAATACATCTTTCTTTTCAAACGCCTTCGTAACTGGCTTAACATGGCCTATAAATGTAACTCGTCCTGATAAATTATGACTGTTAACATATGTTTTCAATTCATTTTCGAGTACTCCATCCCCAGCTATAGTTAAATGCCATTTTAAATCTGTTAATTTTTCCATTGCCTTTATGATAGTAATTTGATTTTTACGTTTAATCATTTCTGCAACATTCACAAATTCTAAAACATCTGAATCATTGTCAGAAACATTATAAGCATCCACATTTATACCTGCACCATGTATATAAACAACATTAGTCTGTTTAAATTTTTCTTTAGCTAAACAATAATCTTCCTTATTCATAGTAAACAATACATCAGTGTATTTTGAACAAAGATATTCCGCAGGGTAATAAATCAGCCAATTCAATAATGGAGCTCCTTTGAAAAAGTGAAATCCATGCGCAGTATAGTAAACTTTCATATTATGTTTACTATTATGAGCTGCTAAGCGAGTTAAAATACCAGCAACAGGTGTATGACAGTGTACTATATCATATGTCTCATTATTAAATAAATCTAATAGGATTTTGTAATTCTTTAAAGTTGAAAAAGTAAATGGTGAACGTGCAAAATTAATGTCATAAATTTTAGTTGCAACAGCCACAAAAAAACCTTTATCTTTTAAGTGTTTTAGAAAAGACAAATGAAAGTTACGTATATGAGATTGAAGATGCGCTACAAACAATACTTTTTTCATAATTTTACCAATACCAATGTAATTCTTTTAAAACCAAACAAAAACTAAATCTTGATCTAATATTTAATCAGTAATTAAATTTATATAGTAAAAAGCTATATCAAAAATCTCGCAAAAAGCAAGATTTACACGCTTTAATGTTAATAATTATTAATTAAATTTCATTAACCTTTAGGTAATTTTTAAGATTTAATGTCGAAAGAACTATATCTAAACCTTTCTTTAAATAAGTTTATTTATAAATATTACGTATTTAATAGTTAAATAACTTAGTTATAAAAATATAATTACAATAAAAATCTTAATAACTACATAGTTATTATAACTTTATACAAAAATAATTGATAGTTCACAACAAGTAAGATTACTTTAACATTTCATTATTAAATTGTTAAAATTGAAATATGAAAAATAAAAATCCTTTAGTATCGGTTATCGTTCCAATTTCCAATGTAGAAAAATATTTGCATAAATGTATTTCTTCAATTATTCACCAAACTTATTCCAATATTGAGATTTTATGCATTAATGATGGATCCACAGATAGCTCTCTTAACATTTTAGAAACATTCTCTGACCCAAGAATCAAAATCCACTCTCAAAATAATCAAGGGCTATCATCAGCAAGAAATTATGGATTATCACTTGCGAAAGGTGATTTCATTTTATTTGTAGATTCAGATGATTTTATCGAACTTGATTGCATAGAAAGTTGCATTAGCGTGTGTGATGATTATGAATTGGTACTATTTTGTCGTAATGAGATTGATGCAGTCACAAACGTAAAGAAAACAATTTATTATGATTTCTACCGAAACTTATTAATTGAATTTAACAAATTTGAATTACTTGAGGAAAACGTCAAGCCTGATTGTCGAATAGATCATATTACTTGGAGTAAATTTTACAAGCGTAATGTTCTCGAAAATATTAAATTCCCTATTGGTAGATTACATGAAGATTTAGCAACAACCTATAGAGTTTATGGGAACACAAATAAAGCGATTATGTTTAATAAACCGTTATATAACTACGTTCTTCATTCTAATTCAATTTCTAATAATAAACTTTCAAAAAACTATATTGACGCTATTCTTGGATATGAAGAACAACGTCAATATTACATAGCAAATTATCCACAATTTCGTAAAAATGCATCAAATTTGGTTATTGCATCAATAAATTCTTATATTAGTAACATCAATAAAAATGATATAAATGAAGACAGTCGAAAGTTAATTAAAGAAATTAAAACACTTTCGCCTAAATACAAATTAATTAGCATACTTATTAAAATCAAATTATTATTTGTTTAATAAACAAATATATTTTACCGTACCGCTTTGAAAATATGATACCCATGAGAAGAAGTCTTTAAATCGATTAATGTTGAAAGTGATGAATTATTTTGAAGCCAGTTCTCAATAGCATCAATTGTGAATGAAGAATCTGCATATATTATTGATTCTTCCATCCAATATAAATCGCTTTCTTCTCTATTTACAGCTGTTCCATCAGTATTATAAACAAAACCATATTTATCTCTTTCCATAAATATCACATCGATCTCATATCGAGCCTTGCCTTTATTACTGAAGACAACTAAATTATTACCCTTATTATCATTTGCAATTATTAAAGGATCATACATCATAAATTGAAGTTTGTTTATTCCAGTAACAGTTAATGAGCAGACTACAAATATGCCAAGTAAAAGTACTGATTTATTTAAATTAAGATTATAATGCTGAATCCATAAATTTACTGAATACCCAAGCGCTATGAACAACAAGCTATCAATTGGTGATACAAAACGATAATGTAGTGTAAAAGCTAAAGTGGAGATTAATGAAAAATATGTTACATAAGTTATTACGATGACAATAACATATTGAGTCTTTAACTTAATAGACTTTTTGCGGAATGTTAACAAGGACATGACTATAAACGCAAGTAAAAATAACGTACCAAACATTTTAAATGGAGACAATTGTAACATTCCAACTAATCTATCTAAACTAATGAAATAGTTACTAAAATTATCAGCCGCAACCATGACTGAATTTTTATCTTGGAAGAAAAGCTCTAAAGTATATGGAAATATTACCAAATTAGTTATAATCGCAATAAATATTGTTGATACCGCTTTAAACAAATGTTTAATATCTAATCTGCTTAATACGAAAAGAAAAATCATACAAATGCAAAAAATAACTAAAAAAACATAGAAGAAGTAATTTGTTAACCCACCAATAACAGTTACAAAATACAAACCAACTAAATATTTAAATTCAAATTTTTGTATGAATTTATAAGCAAAATGAACAAATCCAATAAAAATAACTCCTAGCATCATATACATGCGAATCATTAAACTATATTGAATAATGGTCGGATTAATGCCGTACAATAAAGTAACAAAAGCAGCTGATAAACGTGATTGTGTTAAATTTTTAGTCATTATGTAAATGAAGCATTCAATAACAATAAAACTTATAATATTAATTATTAAACCAGTCCACTTAGTTAATGTATTATGGAAGAAAGAACATATGAAATGTAATAATGCGTAGTATAAAGGTGGATGTTCGTCAAGAGCTTGCCAGTGCCAAACCATTTCAAAATTAAAGGGATTGTTTGTGACCTTGTAACCGTCCATCACTGTAGGGAGTCAGGCTATTTGATACAGAATCTAATAAAAATAATCAAATTATTT
>CALCFG010000123.1 GCA_937900565.1 uncultured Erysipelotrichaceae bacterium | reverse complement strand
AATGCGAATAAAGGAGTTAATAGGTAATGAACAATAATGAATTAGCTGCTCATGCGTTAAATCAACGAAGAGCTATCGTTGAAATGGTTTATCAAGCGCAATCTGGTCATCCAGGTGGAAGCTTGAGTGCAACTGACATTTTAGCTACATTGTATTTTGATGTTATGGATGTAACAAAAGATAATGTTGATTCCATCGATCGTGATCGCTTTGTATTAAGTAAGGGACATGCTTCCCCTGCGTTATATGCAGTATTGGCTGAAAAAGGGTTTGTGGATCGAGATGAAGTTATTAACACGTTCCGTCAAATCAATTCGAAATTCCAAGGACATCCAAACATGAATTATGTTCCTGGTGTGGATATGAGTACAGGTAGTTTAGGTCAAGGTTTATCCTGTGCTGTGGGTATGGCGTTGGCTAATAAATTGGATAATAACAATCATCGCGTGTATTGTTTAGTGGGTGATGGTGAAAGTGAAGAAGGAATGATTTGGGAAGCAGCAATGGCTGCCAGTCATTACAAATTAGATAATTTATGTGTTATCTTAGACTACAATCATTTACAAATTGATGGCAATGTCGATACCGTTATTGGACCAAGTCCATTGGATGAAAAATTTGCTGCATTTGGTTTTAATGTGATTGTTGTTAATGGTCATGATTTTGATCAACTCAAACATGCTTTTGCTCAAGCAAAATTAACAAAAGGTAACCCAACGGGCATTATTGCCGAAACTGTTAAAGGTAAAGGTGTAAGTTACATGGAAAATAATGCCGGATGGCATGGTAAAGCACCAAATAAAGAATTATATGAAGTTGCAATGAAAGACTTGGAGGTTATTCATGAGTAAAGAAACACGTACTGCCTATGGCGAAACTTTAAAAGATTTAGCATTACAACGTGAAGATATTATTGTCATGGATGCTGACCTTTCTGGTGCTACAAAGACAAATATTGTCCAACAAGCGGTGCCAAGCCGTCACATCAATGCAGGTATTGCAGAAGGGGATATGATTGGCATGGCTGCGGGTTTAGCGGCTTCTGGTAAAACTGTTTTTGCTTCGAGCTTTGCAATGTTTGCTGCTGGAAGAGCATTTGAACAAATTCGTAATTCCGTAGCATATCCGCATTTAAATGTTAAAGTTTGTGCGACTCATGCCGGATTAAGTGTTGGGGAAGATGGTGCAAGCCACCAAGCGATTGAAGATATTGCCTTAATGCGCAGTGTGCCAAATATGGAAGTTTATAATCCGTGTGATCAATTTGAAACTGCAGCTGTTATTAAATACGTTGCAGATACAAAATTACCAACTTATGTGCGTTTAGGCCGTAGCAAAGTGGAAGATGTATACAATGCTGACACACAATTTAATTTTGATATTCCAACATTAGTAAAACAAGGTAATAGTAAAGTATTGGTGATTGCTACTGGTTTAATGGTTCAAGAAGCATTAAAAGCCAGTGAACAAGTGGATATCACTGTTGTTGATTTATGCCGTATTAAACCATTAAATACGCAAGTAATTGTCGATTTATGCAGTAAATACGATGCTGTGGTAACGTGTGAAGAGCATTCTGTTATTGGTGGATTATATTCTGCAATTTGTGAAATATTATGCCAAAATCATCCAATGAAGGTTGTACCTATTGGTGTCAATGATACGTTTGGTGAATCTGGTAAAGCCAATGACGTGCTTGCTAAATATGGTTTAACTGCAGATCATATCGTTGAAGTTGTTAAAAGCTTATAATTAATTTTTAGAGTTAGTTGAATCACTATTCAATTAACTCTTTTTTTATACTTTGCTCATGTATAAAATGTTTTATCCCCAAATAGGTGTAAAACTCTGCTCGATGGCGGGCGGCGGCGTACAAAAATCTATATGGTGTTTTTTAGAGAACCGTCCCGGCGGGACAGGTCAGGCAGT
>CALCFG010000122.1 GCA_937900565.1 uncultured Erysipelotrichaceae bacterium | reverse complement strand
TGGTGTAATGTTAATTAGTCCGATCTTTGGTGCACGCAGTAGTATTTATACTGTGTATCTTTTAATCGGTTTATGTTTAGTATTAATTCAATGCATAAATCTAAAATTGTTGTTAATTCCAATAGCGTTAGCAACATTGTTATTTGCTTACAAAAAGATTAATTATTTGGATTTAGTTTATGATCAAGTAGCGTTACGAAGTGAAGAAAGAGCCATTCAAATTGAATACTATCAAACACATTTAGATGAAGATATTCATATTACACGATATCGAAAAAATACAGTGCATTCAGCAGATATTGAATATGGGGATGAGTATCATTTTAAAATGTTTAAACTTTATTATGGTTTTGATTTAAACCGAAAGGTTATTTTTGAGTCTTTACCAAATGAAGTTCAATAAAGTAATAAAAGTTATATCTTTATTTGTCAGATATAACTTTTTATTTGTAATAAATGCCCAAAAAGCATAAAGATATGTCCAATCAATGTTAAAATTAAGTATATGGAAAAGATAGAATTACTCAGCGTAGTGGTTCCTTGCTATAATGAGCAGGAAACAGTGCATCTATTTTACGATGCATTAAGTAAACAAATGGAATCATTACCTTATGATTATGAAATTATATTTGTAAATGACGGAAGTAAGGATGATACATTGAATCAATTAATGGATTTATATCATCACCATAATGATGTAGTTAAAGTTGTTGAATTTTCCCGTAACTTTGGTAAAGAAGGAGCATTGTTAGCGGGACTAACAAAAGCTAAAGGGGATTATGTAACGGTAATGGATGCGGATTTACAAGATCCACCAAGTTACTTACCGCAAATGTTTGATTGCATCAAAAATGAAGGATATGATGTGGTTGGTTTGCGTCGTGTTGACCGAAAAGGTGAACCGCCAATTCGTAGCTTCTTTGCCCGTCAGTTTTATAAACTGATTAATAAATTCACGGAAGTTGAAATTGTAGATGGTGCAAGAGACTTTAGATTAATGAAACGTGAAGTCGTGGATAGTATATTATCTTTAACTGAAACACAACGTTTTTCTAAAGGACTATTTGTTTGGGTAGGTTATAAAACAAAGTATTTAGAATACCAAAATGTTGAACGGGTAGCAGGTGAAACCAGTTGGTCATTTTGGGGATTATTTAAATATGCAATCTCAGGAATTGTTGCATTTACAACAGCTCCATTACAATTGGCTACTTTTAGTGGTTTATTTATATCTTTTGCAACTTTTTGCTATATGATATATGTCTTTATTAAAGCTTTGATATTTAAGGATCCAGTTCCAGGATATCCAAGCATGATGGTTATGATTCTTTTCTTAGGGGGAATTCAATTACTTGCGATTGGAATTTTGGGTGAGTATTTGTCTAAAACTTACATGGAAACAAAGAAGCGACCAAATTTTATTATAAGAAAATATTATGAAGGAGAAGACGATGAGCAATTCAACGGATAAACGTCCATTAACAGCTGAAGAAAAACATGCATTAATGGAAAAAAAGCGAATGAAACGTCGCAATCGTAAAATTAATCAAGGATTGATTGTAGTAACGTTAGTTATTTCAATTATCACAGTAGGGATTATGGGTTTCAATATTTTTAGAATTGCTACTCGTTCGAGTAATGCACAAGGCGAAGTGTTGCAATCCGATAGTAAACGTTTAAAAAATGATTTCTATGAAATTGGAAATAATCCGACTGAAGTCTATCAAACATACTTTAAAGATTTAACACAATCTTTAGCGGATAAAGATGATCAAGCGATTGCAGAAAATATTGTTAAGTGTTTTATTGTAGATTATTTCACTTGGACAAATAAAGATGGAAACTATGATGTTGGTGGTAGCCAATACATCTATGGGGAAAAAGCACTAAGCTTTATTGAACAATCCCGTTGGCAATTCTATTCCGATTTAGACTTGTTAATTGAAGAATATGGTCGTGATCAATTATTGGAAGTTGAATCGGTAACTATTGTAAGTAGCGGTTATGTTGAAGGCAGTGAACGACGACCAGATGATGGTTATTATATTGAAGCTGAATGGACTTATAAACAAGGTCAGAAATTAGATTCAAGTAAATATCAAAATAAAGGATTCTTCTATGTGACGAAAGGTAGTGAAGCAACCGATCGTTATGAAATTTTTAACTTTGCAGAATCTTGGGATAATTATACTGAAGAATTAAATGAAGCATACGACTTATAGGAGGGAGCATGGAACAAAGTAAAAACAAAATGAGAAGTTTTGACCTTGGGAAAATGATCCGTTCCAATGCGATGCCATTTAACTTAGGTCTAACAATCGCGGCAGTTATTGTTAACTGTTTATTGCTTTACATTATGCTAAGTATCAACAGTTATTCTGCTTTTTCGAAAACAGTGTTTATTGTCATCAATATTATCATCTTATTGTTGATGCTTGGTTTAAATGCGGTTGTATTTTATTTTATTAAGACTCGTCAAATACGTTTATTTCAAATTGGTACAGTATTTTTAGTTATTTTATTGATTATTTCTGCGCCGGGTGCATTTATAACCATGAAGGTAAATAAAAATGTTAACAAAGTTATTAATACCAGTGGTACACAAACACAAAGCGTTACGACAAGTATTGTTGTGTATGGCAGTGATATAGCGGATGTTGATGCTTTAAATGGAAAAATGTTAGGTATTGTTCCTGATACTACCTATGCAACAAAAGCCAGTGAACAATTAAGTGAAAAAGAAGTTCAAGTAACCAATGTTGAATTTGATTCCTTTTCTACTTTGTTGTTAGCTTTAGTGGGGGGTGAAGTCGATGCAGCTGCTTTACCTGGTAACTATCAAACAATGTATGCAAATGAAGCGGGTTTAGAAGATAAAATTGATAACTTCCATTCCTTATTGGATTTTGAAAGTGTTGTTAAAAATGACATCAAGGATAGTTCAGGTAAAGATTTAACGACTGAACCATTCTCTGTGTTGATATTAGGTAATGCCGATGGCAATACCGATGCGATTATTGTTGCCTCATTCAACCCAGTAAGCATGCGGTTAACAATGACGAGTATTGCCCGTGACTCTTGGGTACCAATCTGTGGTAAAGGTAGTAACAAGATCAATGCTGCTTATGCTTATGGTGGCGTATCGTGTGTTATGAAAACGGTTGAAGATTTATTGGATATCGAAATCGATTTCTATTTCATGGCAAATTTCAAAGGTGTTGTTGAAATTGTGGATGCCATTGGTGGTATTGTCGTAAATAACCCTTATGAATTTGTAGGACAAGATAGTAGCACTGAAAGAGGCCACAAAACTGTATGGATTCCTGCTGGAGAAAATGTTCCACTAAATGGTGAACAAGCATTAGCTTTTGCTCGTGAACGTAAGTTATATGCTTCCGGTGACTTCCAACGTCAACGTAACCAACAACAAGTCATTTCTGCTATTTTAACAAAAGCATTGCGGGTACGTGACTTAAATACAATGTTAAAAATGTTAGATGCAGCAGGCGATAACATTGAAACTAATATCTCTACGGATCAATTAATTGATTTATTTAATTATGTTATTAAGAAAGTGGACCGTTGGAAATATTCCGACGAGCACCCTGAACGTGTTATTGATATTGTCGGTAGCCGTGTTACTGGCTATAACTCTTCGGTATGGAGCGATGCTGCGGGAGTAGCCCTAAGTATCGTTGTGCCTTATGAAGGTAGTATTGCCGATAACCGTGCAGCATTCTTACGCAATATGTGGCAAGATAAAACAACCAAACAATTGCGCAGTATGGTATTGGATGCTTCGTATGAATACACTACCCCTACGGTAAGTAATGAAACATATTCCGAAGCTATTAAACAATCCGATACACCACCAAGTTATTGGTGTTCAATTACCGGTGGTACTTATGAATCTGGTACATGTGCTTGCCCAGTAGGTACGCAATTTATTAGTGAAAAAGGATGTCAAGAAGTTCAAACTGACTTTACAAAATTAACGGATGAAGCAAGTTGTATTGCCGGTAGTGGTAAATGGAGCTATGACACCAATACCTGTTATTCTGCATGCCCAAGTGGTTATGTAGAATCCACGTATGGTTACTGTAGTGTAAATACATGTAGCAAAGATAATCCAAAAGGTTGTCTTGATGAGGCAGCTTGTAAAGCAAGCGGTAATGAATGGAAAGATAACTACTGTACTGCACCACAAGTCTGTGATGCTTCGCACTTAAATCGTTGCGATAACGAAAGTGCATGTACTGCTGCGGGTGGCTCATGGAACGGAAGTACGTGTGGCCAACCGAAATCCAATGAACAAAAAGCATGTGAAGCCAGTGGAAGTGGCGGAACATGGAAAGACGGTAAGTGCGTATGTAACGATTCCAACCAACAATGGAATGCATCCAGTGGTAAATGTGAAGTTAAGACAGAAAATAAATGTTCTACTTCTAACTTAAATGCATGTAAAGATGAAGCTTCTTGTAAAGCTTTAGGTACAGATAAATATGTTTGGGATAGTTCTAGCAAAACATGTAAAGCAAAATCTAGTCAACAGCTTGCATGTGAAGCAGCAAGCTCCGGTGGAAAATGGGACGCAGCTGCTAATAAATGTAATTGTCCATCTGGCACGACAGTTCAATCGGATGGTTCATGTAAGGTAAATCAAACTTCAAAACCTGAAAATACATGTTCTGCGGAAAATCCTGGTGGATGTAAAGATCAAACAAGTTGTGAAAAGGTAGGAAAATATTGGTATAACAATACATGTAATGCCAATCCACAACCACAACAACCAACATGTAGTAAGGATAACTTATCCGCATGTACAAGTGAATCTGTATGTTCAGGTGCTGGATTAAATTGGTGGGATGGAGCTTGTCATATCGAATCCAAACCTGTGCCTGAAGTTTCACCGGAACAAAAATGTCAAAATGAAGGTAAAGTTTGGTATAACGGTGCTTGTCACGCCTCTATGAGCGATGCATGTAGTTCAAATGGCTTAGTTGAACATAATGGCACTTGTATTTCTGCCGAAGAAAAGGCGTGTTATAACAAAAATGGAACGTGGGTAAATGGTTCGTGTGTAGTGCCTTCTCCAGACACAGAATTACCTTCTGAAGCAAAGGGTTGTATGAATACTGGTGGAAGTTGGGATGCATCAAACAATGTTTGTCATTGTCTTGATGGTTACACTTGGGATGGATCTGGATGTGTTATTGCTTCTAATGATTCACAAACTGGAGAAACTCCTTCGATAGCAATGTCTTTCTTTGCGAATAAACCAAGTAAAAGAATTAGTGTACCAATGAGTTATCGTAATATTGATTTTAGTATAATAAAACGGATTAATTTCTAGCGAAAATAAGGAATTCTGATGGATGTCAGGATTCCTTTTTCTATGGATGACTACACAGTAATTCAATATATTGTGAAAATTCACATAGAAAATAATTGAAACTATTTACGATTCTCGTTAATCTTATTAACATGAGTCAAAATAAAAAGAATAAAATACCGAGATATCGTAATCATCAATGGTTTATTAAGAGCTCATTAATGATTTTAACGATACTTGTGGATATAACATGGGTATATTGCGTAGCAGTGCTTAATGATTATGCATCCTTTAATAAATGGATATTTTTGACAATTAATGTATTAGTACTTTTATTATTAGTACGTATTAATTGGTTGTCTTTTAGAAATATTGTTACTCGACGTATTAGCGTGATGAAAAAGTTAATTGTGACATGTTTATTAATGGGCGCTGTGGGTGGCTTTGGTACGTATTATTTATTTAAATTAGATACCAATGTGACAAAAATTACTGGAGGAGGTAATGAAAATCATAACGCATCATCGAGTAGTTTTGTTGTGGCTGATAGTGATATCGTGACATTAGATAATTTAAATAATGGAAAGATTGGTGTGATGCAAGACAACAGTCAAAACAGTGTCGCAAAGCAAGTGCTTGCAAGTGCAAATGTGGAAGCGACGTTTACTTTATTTGAGGATTATCCTTCATTAATTGAAGCGTTATCAAGTGGTGAAGTACAAGCTGCTGTTTTACCGACGGATTTTAAAACGCAATTTGCGAGTGTTGATGCAATCGTTGCGGATTTAAATGGTTTATTTGATATTGGAGTTATAAGTTTGGATAATACTGTAGAATCAACCAATGGCACAACCATTAATGGCAATAATATCGACTTAACTACGACACCATTTACAGTATTATTAGCAGGGATTGATGATGGACGTAGTGATGCATTAATGCTTGCTAGTTTTAATCCGGTATCTTTACGGTTAACATTGACGTCAATTCCGCGGGATGCATATGTTCCAATTGCTTGTTATGTCGGAGGAGCAAAAGATAAAATTAATGCAGCACGTGCTGTATCGCGTGACTGTATGGTAAATACCGTTGAAAGTTTATTGGGTGTTGAAATTGATTTTTATTTTGAATCAAACTTTAATGGAATTGTTGAAATAGTGGATGCGTTAGGCGGTATTACAATCAATTCACCAGTAGAATTTGATGCGCAAAATTCTGATGCTGAGCGTGGTCATTATACGGAACATATCTTTAAAGGCGAGCAACGTGTTGATGGTGAAGGTGCTTTGGCATTTGCCAGAGAGCGTTATGCGTTTCCTGCGGGTGATTTCCAACGGCAACAGAATCAACAACAAGTCATTCAGGCGATATTAATGGAAGCAATGCGTATGAATGATTTAAATACTATGGTGAATTTATTGGATGCGGCGGGAAATAATGTATCTACCAATTTATCAGTTGATCAATTAGTTGGCTTATTTAATTACATTATGAAAAAAGCTAATCGGTTCCCGAGTCAAGAGCATATTGAAAAGATGATTGATATCGTTAATTCCAGGGTTACTGCGTATAATTCTTTTTTATGGGATGAGGGAAACTATCAAACTGTAAGTATCGTTGTTTTATGGGATGGTAGTATTAAAGCAGTGAGTGAATTAATTAATCGTAATTTAGATTTAGATAGTGAACTGAGTGAAAACTATTTGCAAGTATTTGATGCATCTATTGATTATAGTCAACCGATTATCTCTTGGGATGAATATCCAGAAACTAAATTTGAACCGACCTTAACTGAAAGCTATTATTGTTATGTGGATAATGGTGTGTGGGAAAATGGAACATGTACTTGTCCAGGAGGCACGTATGTTGCTGGGCAAGGTTGTCAGGCAGTTAGTGTTCCAACACAGATTGAAGGTAGTGACCAATCCAGTTGCAATGCCAATGGCGGATTGTTTGTTTGGAGTGCAGGAACATGTTATACTTCCTGCCCAAGTGGCACTAGTGCGGATGGCATTGGAGGATGTGTTGGCGGATAATGCACAGAATAATCCCTTATGGTTGTGGTAAACTATAAGGGATTATTAATATATATAGGAAGTTTTTATGAAAGGTATCATTTTAGCAGGGGGAAGTGGCACTCGCTTGTACCCATTAACCAAAGTTACAAGTAAACAGTTATTGCCTGTTTATGATAAACCAATGATTTATTATCCATTAAGTACATTAATGTTAGCAGGTATTGATGAAATTTTAATTATTTCGACGCCAGAAGATACACCTAACTTTAAAAAACTATTGGGTGATGGTCATCAATTTGGGGTAAAACTAAGTTATGCTGTGCAACCAAGTCCAGATGGTTTAGCGCAAGCTTTTTTAATCGGAGAAGATTTTATTGGAAATGATAGTGTTGCGTTAGTATTGGGTGACAATATTTTCTATGGGAATAATTTTGGAATGATGTTACGCAATGCTGTTAAAAATAATGACGGTGCAACAGTATTTGGTAAGTTTGTTCATGATCCACAACGATTTGGAATTGCGGAGATTGACGAAAATGGTAAAGTTTTATCTTTAGAAGAAAAACCAGAAAATCCAAAAAGTAATTATGCGGTTGTTGGTTTATATTTCTATGATCATCATGTTGTAGAATATGCTAAGCAATTAAAACCAAGTCCTCGGGGAGAATTAGAAATTACCGATTTAAATCGAAAGTATTTACAACAAGGCCGTTTAAAATGTGAATTATTAGGCCGTGGGTTGGCTTGGTTAGATACAGGAACTGTGGAATCATTGGCATTAAGCAGTGAATATGTCAAAATGGTTGACGTTGTGCAAGGAGTAAAAATTAGTTGTCCAGAAGAAATTGCCTATTACAATCATTGGATTAGTAAAGAACAATTGATTGAAAGTGCGAATGCGTATGGAAAAAGTCCGTATGGTACGCATTTAAAACAAGTGGCCCAAGGCTTAGTAAAGACAACTTATAATCGTTAATCGAATGAAAAAGAAAGTAGTAATTTTTGGATGTGGTTATCTTGGGTATAACATTGCTACATTATTTGATGGTAACTACAATGTAAAGTTATGGGGGCTTGTAAGTCCGTATAGTTTTTCGTCATTATTTGAGGAAGTGGATGCATTTAATTTAACAAAAGAACAATTCAAATGGCTAAGTGAAGCCATTGTTATTGATGCGATGTCATTGTTCCCGTTTAATTTAGAAGTGGATGATGAAGCGGTGTTTATGCAAGATTTTTTAAATAAATACCGTGGATTTTATCAAACACTTAGGGAAGCTAAAATCCAACAATATATTTACTTAAGTAGTGGGGGAACTGTGTATGGAAATTGTGCCCATGCATGTGATGAAGATTCGCCATTAAACGGAATGACATTAAACTTATATTCACGGAGTAAGATTTACTTGGAAAAAGTGATTGCACAAATGAATTTACCATATACGATTATTCGTTTATCCAATCCATTTGGTGGATATCAATTAACCAATCGTAAACAAGGGGTAATTCCAGTATTGATTGAAAGTGCTTTGTATCAAAAAGATTTCCATTGTTGGAATACTTTAGAAAGTAGACGGGATTATATTTATATATCCGATTTAGCGCATGCATTAACCTTATTAATTGATTTACATAAGGTAAATCAAATCTATAATGTTGGGAGTGGACATTCCGTGAGTTTAAAAACCATTATTGATACGGTGGAAGAAGTGAGTGGAGCAAGTGTTCCTTTAGTGATGGAAAGTGTGGATCCAAATATTGTATCGGATTCATTGTTAAATATTGATAAATTTAAGAAGGATACATGTTTTAAACCAACGGTATCATTAAAACAAGGTATTCTGGAAGAAGTGAAACGAATTAAGGAGAATCATTAATTATGAAAATTTTAGTCACTGGTGCGGCAGGGTTTATTGGTGGTAATTTTGCCTATTATTGGATGGAAAAATACCCTGATGACACATTTGTAGCTTTGGATAGTTTAACGTACGCGGGAAACTTGGAAACGATTGCGCCATTAATGGATAAAGAAAATTTTAAGTTTGTTAAAATTGATATTACTGATGCAGACGCGATTGATGCGTTATTTAATGAATATCGTTTTGATTGGGTCGTTAACTTTGCAGCAGAAAGTCACGTGGATCGTTCCATAGTTGATCCAAGTATTTTCTTAAAGACGAATATTTTGGGTGTGCAAGTATTAATGGATGCATGTCGTAAATATGAAGTAAAACGTTTCCATCAAGTAAGTACGGATGAAGTGTATGGTGATTTACCATTGGATCGTAAAGACTTGTTCTTTACTGAAAGTACGCCATTGCATACTTCCAGTCCTTACTCTGCATCTAAAGCAAGCGCGGATTTATTGGTTGGTGCATATGCGCGAACTTATGGATTGCCAGTATCTATTTCTAGATGCTCCAATAACTATGGCCCATATCAATTTCCAGAAAAGATGATTCCATTAATGATTAGTCGTAGTTTAGCGAATGAGCCATTACCAGTTTATGGCAAGGGTGAAAATGTAAGGGATTGGTTGCATGTAAAAGATCATTGCCAAGCGATTGATTTGATTTTAAGAAAAGGTAAACCAGGTGATGTTTATAATATTGGTGGTCATAATGAACATTCTAACTTGGAAGTGGTTAAAATCATTTTAGATAAAGTGGGTAAAGATGAGTCATTGATTCATTATGTTAAAGATAGGCCGGGTCATGATTTGCGTTATGCCATTGATCCAACGAAGATTGAATCTGAATTAGGATGGAAACCAGAATACACTTTCGAAACAGGCATTGTGCAAACCATTCAATGGTATTTAGATAACAAAGAATGGGGGGAACATATTGTTAATGGTTCATACCAACAATATTATGAAATGATGTATAAAGATCGTATCTAATTTGCTTAAATTTAACATTTATCATTGAAAAGGAGTGTAAACTCCTTTTTTGTTTTGATAAAATAATTAAGTAATACACAGAAAGAAGGTGAGTTTATGGAGTGTAGTGATAATAATTCTTCGGTTCCTCTGAGTGAACTTACCATAAATTCACTGAATGACCATTTTTTCTAGCAATTAACGAAAGAAGGGTAACATGAAAGAGAAAATTATTGAATTAATTGCAAATAAGGAATTTGTCCAACTCAAACATCTTTTGGCACGATGCAATAGTGCCGATGTATCGGAAATTATTGATGAGTTACCCATTGAAGATGGCGCATTGGTATTGCGGTTGTTGGATAAAGATGAATCTGCAGAAGTTTTTTCGCGCATGGAGGCGGATACGCAAGAAAGTATTATTAATGTTTTAAAAGACGGTGAATTAAAACGATTAATGGATAATCTGTACGCTGATGATATGGTGGATATGATTAGCGAAATGCCTGCGGTGATGGTTAAACGGATTTTAAGTAATGTGGATAAAGAAACGCGGGGCTATATTAATGAGTTATTGAAATATCCAAAAGATAGTGCCGGTTCTTTAATGACCATTGAATTTGTGGATTTAAAAGCAGGAATGACTGTTCATGACGCGTTTGATCGTATTCGTAAAGTTGGCGATGATAAAGAGACCATATATACATGTTATGTTATTGATGGCGCGCGGCATTTATTGGGTGCACTAACTGTAAAGGATATGTTACTTGCGCCAATTGATGCATGTGTGGAAGATTTAATGGAAACTAACCTTGTTAAAGTGCATACATTGGATGACCAAGAAGAAGTTGCGCAAGCGTTTGATAAATATGATTATTTAGCTTTACCAGTGGTGGATAATGAGAATCGATTGGTGGGTATCATTACGATTGATGATGCTTTAGATGTTATTCATGAAGAAACCACGGAAGATTTTGAATTGATGAACGCAATTCAACCCAGTGAAGAATCATATTTAAAAATGAGTGCTTGGCAACACAGTAAACATCGAATTGTGTGGTTACTCTTTTTAATGCTGTCTTCAACGATTACTGGATCAATCATTGCTCACTATGAGCAGGCGTTTGCTGCTATTCCCATATTGGTCGCATTTATTCCGATGATTATGGGTACTGGAGGTAATAGTGGTGCGCAAAGTTCAACACTTATCATACGTGGTTTAGCAACCAATGAATTGGATGTTAGTGATGTTGTTAAGTGTTGGATGAAAGAAATCAAAGTATCTTTGATTTGTGGTTGTATTTTGGCGATAATTAATGGTGTGAGAATTACGATACAATATCAAAATATGTTGCTTGCATTAGTTGTGGGATTAACACTGATTGTAACTGTTGTGATTGCAAAATCGTTAGGTTGTTTGTTACCTATGGTGGCAAAGACTTTAAAAATGGATCCTGCGATTATGGCTTCTCCGTTAATTACGACCATTGTGGATACAGCATCGATTTTAATCTATTTTAATATTGCTGTTGCACTATTAAAAATATAGATGGCTATTGTTGAATAGATAATGGATGCTTATTAATTAATTTAAGTAAAGGAAGAAAACATGAAAGAAAAAATTCTCGAATTAATCGCGAATAATCAATTTCAAGAATTAAAAGGATATATTGATAAGCTAAATAGTGCGGATGTTTCTGAAATTATTGATGAATGTCCGATTGAAGATGGTGCATTGATCTTACGCTTGTTGGAAAAAGATGAAGCAGCTGAAGTGTTTAGTCGTATGGAAAGTGATACGCAAGAAAAAATCATTAACGTATTAAAAGATGGTGAATTAAAAGATTTGATGAGTAATCTATTCGTTGATGATATGGTGGATATGATTAGTGAAATGCCAGCGGTTATGGTTAAACGTATCTTAAGTAATGTGGATACAAATACACGAGGCTATATTAATGAGTTGTTGAAATATCCAAAAGATAGTGCGGGTTCAATCATGACCATTGAATTCGTTGATTTGCGTTTAGGAATGACAGTGGGTCAGGCGTTTGATCGCATTCGTAAAGTGGGCGAAGACAAAGAAACTATTTATACGTGCTATGTGATTGATAATCAACGGCATCTCGAAGGTGTGGTAACGGTAAAAGATTTATTATTAAATGATCAAGATGTATTGATTGATGAGCTTATGGAATCCAGTGTTGTCAAGATTAATACATTGGATGATCAAGAAATTGTTGCACAAGCATTTGATAAATATGATTTTTTGGCAATGCCTGTTGTAGATAAAGAAAATCGATTGGTTGGGATTATTACAATTGATGATGCGTTGGATGTTATGACGCAAGAAACAAGTGAAGACTTTGAATTAATGAGTGCTATTCAACCAAGTGAAGAATCGTATCTTAAAATGAGTGCTTGGGAACATAGTAAGCACAGAATTGTTTGGTTATTATTTTTAATGTTATCGGCGACTATAACGGGCACAATCATTACAAAATATGAAAATGCCTTTGCTGCTGTTCCGATTTTAGTATCGTTTGTTCCAATGTTAATGGATACAGGCGGAAATTGTGGAAGTCAAACATCAACGTTAATTATACGTGGATTAGCTACGAATGATCTGCAATTATCGGATGTTTTTAAGTGTTGGTTTAAAGAAATCCAAGTATCCCTAATTTGTGGTGTTATATTAGGTATCGTTAATGGGATACGGATTGCGATACAATATCATAATGTTGTTTTAGCAGTCGTTGTTGCAATTTCATTGCTAGCAACCGTGATTATTTCTAAATCGTTGGGTTGTTTGTTACCAATGGCAGCCAAAAAATTGAATTTAGACCCGGCAATTATGGCATCACCATTAATTACGACTATTGTTGATACTTGTTCTATTTTAATTTATTTCAATGTTGCGGTTGTATTAATGCACATTTAAGTATATGAGATTTCTCATATACTTTTTCTTTTTGAATATTATGGTTTATTCAATTAAACGTAGAATTAACAATGGTATGCACGAGATTCAATGGATAGAGTATAATTGTTAAAAAAGGAAGATTAGTATGGGTTATTTACAAAGTGATTCAAGAAATTTAACCATGATCATGGATTTTTATGAATTAACTATGGCAAATGGTTATTTCAATACGGGAATGTATCAAAAGAAAGCAGTCTTTGATTTATTTTTCCGTAATAATCCAGATGATGGTGGTTTTTCGATTTTTGCTGGATTACAGCAAATTGTGGATTATATTTTAAATTTGCATTTTAATGCAGAGGATATTGCGTATTTAAGAAATCAACATTGTTTTAATGAGGATTTTTTAGACTACTTAAGTCACTATCATTTTAGTGGTGATGTGTATGCTATGCACGAAGGTACCATTGTTTACCCAAATGAGCCTGTAATCACTGTTGTTGCACCTTTAATTGATTGTCAATTAATTGAAACAATGATTCTTTTAGAAATGAATCATCAAACATTGATTGCAACAAAAGCAAATCGTATTGTAAGGGCAGCCTTAGGTAGAGCAGTTAGCGATTTTGGTGCACGAAGAGCACATAATGCCGATGCAGCAGTATATGGCGCTCGGGCTGCATATATTGGCGGCGTTTCCAGTAGTGCGACAGTTTTAAGTGGGCAAATGTTTGATATTCCTGTTTCAGGAACGATGGCACATTCCTGGGTGATGGTTTTTAATGATGAATATGAAGCATTTAAACAGTATGCATTGCAATATCAAGACAATTGTTGTCTATTGGTTGATACGTATGATGTGTTGCATTCGGGTGTACCCAATGCAATCAAAGTTGCCAAACAAGTGTTGCAACCGTTAGGAAAACGTTTAAAATCCATTCGATTGGATAGTGGTGATTTGGCGTATTTAAGTAAGAAATGTCGAAAGATGTTGGATGACGCTGGTTTAACAGATTGTAAGATTGTTGTTTCCAATTCTTTGGATGAATATTCCATTGAGTCGTTGTTATTGCAAGGTGCAAAAATTGATGCTTTTGGCGTAGGTGAACGTTTAATTACGTCAAAATCTCATCCGGTTTTTGGTGCAGTATATAAATGTGGTGCAATCGAAGAGAATGGTCAGTTTGTTCCGAAAATTAAAGTAAGTGAAAATGTTGATAAAATTACAAATCCTGGATTTAAGCAAGTCTATCGTATTTATGATAATAATCATAAAGCGGTAGCGGATTTGTTAACATTACATGATGAGGTTGTTGATTTAAGTCAACCTTACGCTTATGTGGATCCGCAAAAGCCATGGAAGAATCGCGTGTTTGTTAATTGCAGTGCCAAAAAATTATTGCATAAAGTGATTGATAATGGTCAATTGGTTAAACCGTTGCCATTGTTAAGTGAAATTAAAGCATATGTAAATGATCAACTAATGCATGAAATTTGGGATGAAGAGCAACGGTTTGTCAATCCACATATTCATTACATGGATATGAGTCATTCACTTTATTCATTAAAAATTCAATTATTAAAGGAAAATCGTAAATATGAGTAGAATCATTGTTTTTGGTGGGACATTTAATCCGGTTACTAAGGCCCATTTGGCCATTGCACAAAGTGCAATGCGTTATTTAGATGCCAGTAAAGTTGTTTTTGTTCCCACTGATTTATCATTTTTAAAACATTGGAAACACATGGACGAAAGTGCATGTTTTGATAATGAGAAACGTGTGCAATGGCTTACTCAAGCCATTGCCAAATACACTAACTTTGAATTGTTGACAATTGAAGTGAATCAAATAAGTTCAACGACGTATGAAACATTGTCTTATTTAAAACATTTAAATCCAAATGATGAATATATCTTTTTATGTGGGGATGATAAATGGGATGAATTCATCCATTGGTACAATTGGGAAGAGTTAATCAAAAACTTCCGGTTCTGTATTGTTTCAAGACATCATGATAAAGTGACAACTTTAATGCAACAATCCAATTTGTATACGGATGTTTGGGATCGATTTACTTTCTTAACATTGGATAAAACTTATGCGAATATTTCATCCACCAACGTAAGAAAAGCTATTGTCAATGGGGATAAGTCAGTGATTGCTTCGAGTTGTCCTGATGAAATAGTGGATGATTTATATGCATTAATGGATACAAGAGATTATCAAACGATTAAAGTATCTGGTAAATTGATTGAATGCATTAATGGCGATGTGAAGCGTAACACTGCTCAAATTTTACAAGGTATTCGTGAGGCTGCAGTTAATGGTTGTGCGTTAGTTGCGTTTAGTGAATTATCTTTAACAGGTGCAAGTTGTAAAGATCTTTATTATCGACCTTATTTCCACGATGCAATCAATCAATCCATTGATCGCATTATCCACCAAATGGATTCAGGTATCGTTGCATTAGTTGGTGGTCCTTTACATTTACAAAATAAAATCTATAATGCAATCTATGTGTTAACGAAATGTAAGGTAGTGGGTATTGTTTTAAAACAAACGATACCATTGCATCAACAACGTTATTTTGCTAGCGGTTATGGTATTGATACAACCATTGAATTCAATGGAGAGAATGTACCGGTTTCGAGTCATTTGATTTTTAATGTTGCGAATGCTTTAGTGTGCATTGATGTTGGTGAAGATGGTATGGCGATAAATAAAGCCAGTGCGGATTTATTAAATCAAGGAGTTAATTTAGTCATTCAACCTACTTGTTTGCCTTACACTGTGGGATATCAAAAACCATTACGAGCAAATGTGAATAGCTTTACTTATTATAATCATTGTGCCCATTTAATAATTAATGGGGGTATCAATGAATCCAGTAGTGATTATGTCTATGATTCATTTATTTATGGTTGTGATAGTGATGGTACATTAGTGGATACTCGTGACAGTTATGGTGAAATTATTCTGGATTATGGCAAATTAAATTACCAACAAAGTCGGTATACTACTAATCAATGTAAAATGAACAACTTCCCTATATTGGATGCATTGGTAAGTGCGAATCATTCGTATTTACCTACGCAGATTAATCAAAGTCCATATTTAAGCAATACAATTTCTGATAAAGAATGTGTGGATATTATTAATCATCAAGCAGCGAGTTTGGCTGCCCGCCTAAAAGCGATTTCCTGTTCTAAAGTTGTGATTGGAGTCTCTGGTGGGTTGGATTCAACGCTTGCTTTAATTGTTTGTCAACAAGCGTTTCATCAATTGGATTTAGATATTCAAGGGATTTATGCGATTTCGATGCCTGGTTTTGGTACCAGTACTCAAACTAAAACAAATGGGCAAACTTTAATGGATTTAGTAGGGTGTCATTGTGAAACCATTGATATTAAAGAAGCCGTATTAACGCATTTTAAAGATATTAATCAAGATCCTACACGATATGACGTTACCTATGAAAATGCGCAAGCACGAGAAAGAACGCAAATATTAATGGATAAAGCCAATCAAATTGGTGCGATTGTAATTGGCACGGGTGACATGAGTGAAATCGCGTTAGGCTGGTGCACATATAATGGTGATCATATGAGTAATTATGGTGTTAATGCCAGTATCCCTAAAACGGTAATGAAACGTTTACTATCTGCATATGCTACATTAAATCCAGAATATCGTGATGTGTTGCAAGGAATTATTGATACACCAATATCTCCTGAATTATTGCCAAGTAAAGACAATGAGTTTGCTCAACAAACGGAAAATAGTGTCGGCAAATATGAACTGCAAGATTTTTTCATGTATCACTACTTACGTAACGGGTTTAACTACGATAAAATTTTTGCGTATGCGTGCAAAGCATTTGCACAAACTGATTCAACCGCAATTAAAAATACGTTAGACATTTTTTATCGTCGATTCTACAGTCAACAATTCAAACGTAATTGTGCGCCGGAAGCCGTCGACTTATTTGATATTTCTTTAAATGCTAACCGCGGTTTTAGTATGAGCAGTGATATTAGTAAAGCAATTGAATTTCAAAAATAAAAGAATGTGTTCACATTTAATGTGAGCACATTCTTTGCGTTAGGCGATATCTGCGTTAGGCGATATCTTTAATCGCTTGTATGCATAAGCAATCCACACCAGTATGGGCAGAGATTACAGAAGAAATCACGCCAATATCTACCGTTAAGTTAGGATATTGTTTTAATTCATCAATAATTTCATTGGCTCTATCACGACAATCAGAATGGATAACGTAGATATGATAGGGTTGATTATTTGTAAATTTTATTATTCCATCAACAACAAATTGAATGGCTTTCTTTTCGGTTCTTACTTTGGCATAACTATCCAACTTACCAGCCGTGGATTTATCGATATTAATTATTGGCTTAATCTTAAGCAGATTGGCCATGCTGGCGGCAACAGGTGTCAATCGTCCACCTCGCTTTAATTGTTCTAAGTTAAGTGGTGCAACAATAGAGATAGCACTATCCACCAATTGATTGGCTTTTTCGATAATTGTTTCAATTGATTCTCCATTATCGACCATATGTTTGACACTTTTGGCCACATGGTATTGCACCATACAGGTGGAATAACAATCAATAAAATGTATGGTTAATGGGTATTCTTTTGCAAGTGTTAATAAGAAGTTAGATTGGGAAGATAATCCACTGGAAAGCGGTACAAAGATAATATCGGTATAGCCATTGTCCACAAAATATTTCAATATATCACTCATATCTTTCCCGTTAGAACACGAAGTATGGGGAAGTTTTCCATTTCGTTGGGCAGTATAGAGTTGTTGGTCGTTAATTTCATATACATCGCGATACGTCATATCATCAATAATTATTTGCAATGGAAGCATAAAGATTCCATCTTTTTTTAATTGGTCAAGTGATATGCCAACACCAGAGTCCGTTAAAACGGCAATTTTCATAGAAATAATTCCTGGTATATTGTTGAAGACTCATAAAACAAGTCATTCACAAT
>CALCFG010000121.1 GCA_937900565.1 uncultured Erysipelotrichaceae bacterium | reverse complement strand
AAACAACGTTACTAATAACATTGAGTGAAACAACTTAATGTTTTCTTGGCGCACAGTATGACTTCATCTGACTTCTTATGGTAAACCTTTTTCGACCGAGGGTACTATCACTGATTTTAAAGTTTACTAGGCTTCCTCGTCCATAAGACCTCCCGGGGTAATTCATGAATCCTATTTCTTTCACAACGTCTTGATTTACTGTCTTGGTTTTACGTTTACCTTTTGGACTTCGGTTTGTTAGGCAACCTTATCCACCATTTAGCCTCATCAAGTTTCTGTTCGTACGCTCGAAAGACTCGCTACTCCACTTCCTTCACCCATGACATCACTATCAACGGCTTGTGGTTCACTACACTTGGCGGTAACTACCTGTGGTTGGTTTATCTCCAACTGAATTCATGCCATGCCCGGCACACCTAAAAAAAGGTGCATTCGCACCTTTTATTCATGCATGTAAGCATCAAAATTTACTAATTTAAATTTTGCCCGACCATTTTCTTCAATGGTTAAAATTGTAGTTGAACAATTACGAATTTTATTTTCGACAGAAACCATCGAATCATACAAGGAATAATCGTAATGTTTGATCATGGAAATGATTGCACCACCATGACTGGTTACTAACATCGTATCATTTGGATAATTTTTAGCATATTCATTTAAACAACTCGCAAAGCGATTACCAACAGAATCATAAGTTTCGCCGCCAAATTCTACCCAATTATACTCGATACGTTTACGATAATCTTTAATGGGAACATCCGCAATTAATCCTCCATCGTATTTACCAAAACACACTTCCCTGACCCGTTGATCAGCGATAATAGGTGTATTGGTTCCTTCCAATATAAGTTTACTTGTCTCCATCGCACGTCCTAAATCTGAACTAATGCAGCGATCAAACGTTACGTCTTGTAAATAATGACCAACTTTACGTGCTTGCGCACGACCTATCTGCGTTAAATCTGAATTGACCCATCCTTGCATGATCATCTCAATGTTATATTGGGTTTGACCATGTCGAACTATATAAAATGCTGCCATTTATCCTCCCTTTTACATTAATGGTTTAATATCTTTAAAATAATGCTT
>CALCFG010000120.1 GCA_937900565.1 uncultured Erysipelotrichaceae bacterium | reverse complement strand
GCACAACAAGCTCAAGCGAGTCCAAATGAATCAGCAAGTCAATCTGCAAACAATGATAATGTCGTTGATGCCGACTTTACTGAAAAGAACTAGTTGTATTCTAGTAAGTATTTGCTTAATAGGTGGATGTGGGACGCGGGATAATCACGCGTCCTTAACACCTATACAAAGCACGTGTGAATCGGTTGATTCCATAACCTTATTTGATTGGCGAATCAAAGGAGCGCAAGGCATTAACATTTACAATGCTGATGGTGAATTGGTGCTAATTGCGATGCCTGATACTTATGTTAGTTTAACGCAATATAGCCAATGCATTAATGGAAACTATTATCAACAATTGGCTAATAATTCATTGGATTTACCTAACAATACCACATATTATATAGATTTAAACCAGGAAGGTTTATATGCGGTGGATGATTGGAAGGTTGATCGGCCACACTTAATCCCGACAGGGCAAACAGTAATCAGTAATGATTCGTTTGAACTTAAAGATATTAATGGAAATATCAAATATGAAGGTAAAGTATCTTTGACTTTGGATGTAATTACAGTCGAATCAGATAGGATTGGTATCTATTTTCAAGACCAACTACTTTATATTGATCAAAATCAATTGAACCAATCGGTTGAGATGGTGGATACTCGTTGCAATCCAAATCATATCAGTGTTTTAATGTACCACTTCTTTTATGATCCTACCAATGAAGATGGCAATGATTTAAATATTGTTACATTTGAGAAACAAATGGCTTATTTAAATGAGAATAATATCGTGACATTAACAATGCAACAACTATACCATTATTTAACTGGCAGTGGCATAGTGCCAAAGCAAAGTGTTGTTATTACCATTGATGATGGTGATGAATCTGTGGCACGTCTTGCTAAACCAGTAGTTCAAAAATATCAGCTCAATGCAACATTGTTTGTGATTGGAGGTTGGTTTGGTGAATCGTTACCATTTGAATTTGTTGAAATGGCACAAGATGGCATTGAATTGCAATCCCATTCATTCTTAATGCATCAAGGTGGTTGTTCAGGAATGGGACATGGTGGTCGATTGCTTTGCGTAGATAAACAGGAAGGCATTGATGATACCATTCAAAGTTTAAATTATGTTGATAATGGATTTGTTTATTGTTATCCTTTTGGAGATGTCAATGATCATGCGGTGCAAATATTGCGAGAAAGTGGCGTAAAAATGGCATTTACTACCCAAGGGGGTCAAGTAAGTATGGGCGATGATTTGTATCACTTACCACGGATAAGGATATCCGAATCGAATGATATGAATTATTTTGTTCAATCAATAAGTAATGAATAGGTGATGTATGAGTAACAATAAAAGAGATTATTATGATGTGCTTGGAATTAATCGAAATGCCAGTGAGCAGGAAATTAAGAAAGCATATCGTTCATTAGCAAAAAAATATCATCCGGATGTTAATAAAGAAGCCGGAGCAGAAGAAAAATTCAAAGAAATTAATGAGGCATATGAAGTATTAAGTGATGCGGAAAAGAAAGCGCGTTATGATCAATATGGATTTGCTGGAGTTGATCCAAATGGCTTTGGCGGAGCTGGCGGTTTTGGTGGCGGCTTTGCCAGTGGCGACTTTGATGATTTATTTGGAAGTATCTTTGGTTCGGCTTTTGGTGGCGGTTTTGGCGGACGTCGTCAATCCAACACCTACACGGGTCCAAGTAAGGGTAGTGATCGATTAATGAGCATGAAAATTGACTTTATGGATGCAATTTTTGGTACTACAAAAACCGTAAATTTAGATGTCGATTACATGTGTGATCATTGCCATGGATCAGGAGCTGAACATCCAAGCGATATTCAAACGTGTCCAACATGTGGCGGACGTGGTCGAGTAATTCGTCAACAACAAACTGCGTTTGGTACATTCCAAAGTGAATCAGTATGTCCAACATGTAACGGAAAAGGGAAAACTGTTAAAACTAAATGTCATAAATGTGGCGGTAGTGGATATACCAATAAACATGAAAGTGTGGAAGTGACGATTCCTGCGGGTATTCAATCCGGTCAACAATTACGTGTTCCGGGTAAAGGTGAACGTGGTAGTAATGGTGGTGAAAATGGTGATTTATATATAGAAATTACCGTAAATGATCACAATGTGTTTAAACGGGATGGTAACGACATTTATGTCGAAATTCCAATTTCTGTAGTTAATGCCACATTGGGTGCAACATTGCGTGTTCCTACCGTTTATGGTGATGTGGATTTAGTTATTCCAAGTGGTACCCAACCTGGACAAGTGTTGCGCTTAAAAGGTAAAGGTGTTAAGGGATTACGTAACGGTAGTGTAGGTAATCAATATGTTAAAGTGAAAGTTGAAGTGCCAAGTAAACTTTCACGTGAAGAAAAAGAAGCGTATGAAAGAATTCGTGATATTGAAAATGGTAAATCCGATAATCCATTTGAACGCTTCAAAAAGGGATTTAAATTCTAGTGGTATAAGGGGATGGTTGTCATCCGAAATTTAGCACTTAGAAGGTTAGAGTGCTAATAGAAAGGAGAACTTATGAATTTAGAATTATTAACCTCTTCTGCGCAAGAGGTGGTGCAAAAAGCTGCTAATTTTGCGCAAACAAACGCGAGTGCACAAGTTGAATTAGTACATATATATAAATATTTAATCCATGAAGAAACATTGGACACATTAATTCAACAAGCTAATATTAATGTTAGTGCCATCGATAAAATCATTGATGAAACAATTCAAAGTATGGCCAAAACAAGTAATAATCAATTGCAATTTTCGTATAAGGCCATTCAAGTATTTGATAATGCTGAAAAGATGATGAAATCATTCAATGATTCGTATGTTGGCTGTGCATTGATTTTAATTGCAAGCTTAGATAGTGATGATAGCTTTATTCAAAAAGTAAAATCATTTTTTCCAAGTGTTGAACAATTAAAGCAATTGGAAAAATCACGTCGTAATGGGGTCAATATTAACGATGAAAGTAGTGATCAACAAGTAGATGCGTTGGGTAAATATGGACGTAACTTAGTTGATGATGTTAAAAAAGGTCGCATTGATCCAGTGATTGGTCGTGATGACGAAATCCGTCGTGTTATTGAAATATTATCACGTAAAACAAAGAATAACCCTTGTTTGATTGGTGAACCGGGTGTTGGTAAAACAGCCATTGTTGAAGGATTAGCATGGCGTATTATGAAGGGTGATGTTCCATTTAATTTAAAAAATAAACAACTTATTGAATTGGATCTAGGATCATTAATTGCTGGAGCAAAATACCGTGGAGAATTTGAAGAACGTTTAAAAGGCGTGTTAAAACAAGTTGAAAAAAGTAATGGCAATATTATTCTTTTCATTGATGAAATTCATAATCTAATTGGGGCTGGTAAAACCGATGGTGCGATGGATGCAGCCAATTTATTAAAACCAATGTTAGCTCGGGGTCAATTGCATTGCATTGGTGCAACAACTTTCAATGAATACATGCAATACATTGAAAAAGATGCAGCTTTGGAACGTCGTTTTCAAAAAATCAATGTCGAACAACCGAGTGTGGAAGATACGATTTCAATCTTACGAGGTTTGAAAGATCGTTTTGAATCATTCCATGGTGTGCATATTAAAGATGAAGCTTTGGTTGCTGCTGCAACATTGTCCGATCGTTACATTACGGAACGTTTCTTACCGGATAAGGCAATCGATTGTATTGATGAAGCCTGTGCTTCAATTCGTGTGCAATTGGATTCTTTACCAACGAGTCTGGATGAATTAAATCGTGAAATTATGCAACTTCAAATTGAAGAAACGGCTTTAAAGAAAGAAGAAGATGCAAAGAGCAAAGAACGTGCGAATGAAATTAGCCAACGTTTAGCTTCTTTAAAAGAAGAACAAACCAATCAAATGGCCCAATGGCAAAAAGAAAAAGCCCATGTGGATCACGTTAAACAATTGAAGAATGAATTGGAACAAGCTCAATTAGAATTTACCAATGCGACAAATCGTAATGATTATGAAGCAGCAGCTAAAATCCAATATGGCACTATTCCGAATATCAAAGCACAAATTGAAGCCGAAAGCGCCATTGGTAATACAAGTAAATTGTTAAGTGAAGATGTTGATTTTGATTTGATTGCCAAAGTTATTTCTTCTTGGACGGGTATTGAAGTGAGTAAATTGGTTGAATCTGAAAGAGAAAAATTATTGCAATTGGATAAAGCAATTGAACAAAATGTTAAGGGTCAAGAAAGTGCAGTACGCAGAATCTGTGATGTTATTTTGCGCAGTAAAGCAGGAATTCAAGATGGCAATCGTCCATTAGGTAGTTTTCTATTTTTAGGACCTACAGGCGTTGGTAAAACGGAAGTAGCTAAATCATTAGCAAAACAATTGTTTGATGATGAAGATTACATGGTACGTATTGACATGAGTGAATACATGGAAAAACATAGTGTTTCACGTTTAATTGGTGCTCCTCCAGGATATGTAGGTTATGAGCAAGGGGGGCAATTAACGGAGGCTGTTCGTCGTCACCCTTACAGTATTGTCTTATTTGATGAAGTTGAAAAAGCACATCCAGATGTATTCAATACGTTATTGCAAGTATTGGATGATGGTCGTATTACTGATGGTAAAGGTAAGACGGTAAGTTTTACCAATACGATCATTATTATGACCAGTAACTTGGGCGCTCAATATGCGTTTGAAACGGATTTAAAGGAAAGAGAAAACCATTATAAAGAAGAAGTATCCCATTTCTTTAGACCAGAATTTATTAATCGTATCGATGAAATCGTTGTCTTTAACGCATTAACCAATGATGTATGTGAACAAATTGCTACTAAATTCTTAATGCAATTGGCCTATCGGTTAAAAACAAAAGATATCACTTTGGATTGGGATAAAGCAGTCGCACAACGCGTTGGTGCATTAGGACAAGATGCAAATTTTGGTGCGCGTCCAATGAAACGTTACATTCAAGATTGGATTGAAACACCGATTGCTAAACTTATTATTGGTCAAGATTTAACCAATAAAACCATTCATATAGAAACCAGTGGCGAAAGTGAATATCACTTTACGATTACTGATTAGTTTGATAAATCAAAAGGTAGTGAGCATTTTTGTTTACTACCTTTATTTTCAATTTATCTATTGGTTATAATCAAATCAAGTAAAATTATTTGTTATGCGAAGAATTGAAATTTTTACAAATGACTTAGATTCCTTTGAATACAAGATCTTAGGATTCAAGGGGTGATATTCGAATATACAGTAAGGCTAGGCTTACCTTACGATGGGGATGAAAAGAACCTTGATAACATTTTGATTACTATTAAATTTAGCAATTAAATTGAATTAAGTATTAAATTATTGTGAAATCGATAGACAATATTTAAATAAAAGCATTAATTAGGCTTGTTTTAAATTTAAACATGGTATACTAAGAAGGACTTTATAAGTGTATGATTGCATGACAATCACTGTGAGGGGGATAAAATGAACACTGAAGAATTAGTTGAAATGAATGATTTGGATCAAGATATTGATCAAAGAAGAGCTTTAATTGCTAAAGCAAAAGAATTAAGCGAAAGCGAAGAAGTCGTTGACTTCCGTGAAGTTGAACAACTTCAAAAAGCATATCGCCGTATTCCTAATCAAGAATCATTGTATGAACAACAATTAAATGACGAATTTGATGCTTACTTAAGCAAATTCCATCAAGCTCGTAATGAAATGGAAAATGCTGCGAAGCAAGCCAAAGAAGCAGTGGTTGCCAAAGCAAAAGAATTAGCTAAAGATACAAAAAATTGGAGTGCAATGAACGCATTAATGGATGAATGGAAAGCATGCGGACGTTGTGCAAAAGCAGATGATGAAGCATTATGGAATGAATTCAGCGCAATTCGTAAAGAATTCTATGATAATCGTAAAAAAGCTTATGAAGCAATTAAAGCTAATTATGAAAATGCGAAAGCAACAAAAGAATCTTTAATTGAAAAAGCAAAAGAATTGGTTGATAACGAAGATATCGTAAAAACAAATCAATTGATGAATGATTTAATGGAACAATGGAAAGCAGCTGGTCGTGCAGCTAAAGAAGATGATGATGCATTATGGGAAGCATTTAATCAAGCTCGCCAAGTATTCTATGATCGTCGTAAAGTTTACTTTGATGATTTAAAAGCACAATATGCAGTTGCTGTTGAAAAGAAACAAGCATTGATTGCTACAGCAAAAGAATATATAGTTCATCCAGATTATTCAAAAGAAACGGTTAATACAGTTAAAAATTTAGTTAATGAATGGAAAGAAGCTGGATTTGCTGGTAGAAATCATGATGAAAAATTATGGAAAGAATTCAGAGAAACTTTAGATCAATACTTTGATGGATTGAAAGAATTCAATGAATATCGTCGTGAACAGTTCAAAACGCGTATGGAACAATCCATTGCAAATAAAGAAAATTTTATTCAAACACAACGTCGTAATTTGCAACGTATGCAAGCACAAACCAGTGAAATGATTTCTGAAAGTAGCCTAGCTGACTTAGAAGATGCAATTGCGCAAAAAGAAGCATTCATTGCGCAACTTGAAGAAGAACTTGATGCAATGCGTCAACGTTTAGAAAAATAAACGAATGAAGTGATGGCTTTGCCTCACTTCTTTTACATTGAACGAGTTTGTGAAATATTGGAGTAAATATGGATATATTGACATTACTATATGGTGGAATTGCACTTTTTTTAGTTTACATGCTTTATGGACAATTTAAATTTGTTAAAATTTATTGCCATTGGTTTTCGTGGTTAAGGGTACTCATCTTAGCTTTAGCAGCGATTATGTTGGGATTATCTTTCTTTGTTAGTGCTCCTGTGGAAATTTGGCGAAATATTGGATTTGTAATTATTGCCATTTTGTTTGCTTTAATGAATGATGGTATCAGTGATTTAGGTATTAGTAGCAATGGAACACACATTACTTGGAAAGAAGTTACGGGATATGATATTCATGATACGAAAAAAGGAATTGATTTATTAATTACTTTTAATATGATGGATAAAAAAGGAAATG
>CALCFG010000119.1 GCA_937900565.1 uncultured Erysipelotrichaceae bacterium | reverse complement strand
GAATTTCAATTACATTAGTGCCATAGTATTCTTTAACAAACGCAATGCTTTCTTTGACACTGGAATGTTCCACGCTGGAAACTAATATTTTATTGGCACTATTTTCTTTATTTGTTAAAGCAAACCCTTTGATAATCATATTATTGGCTTCACTAGCACCAGAAACAAAGATAATTTCTTCATTCTTAAAACCTAGCATTTGCGCGATTTTGTTGCGGGCCTGCTCCTGAATCTTTTTTAAATTCACTGCAGGCGCATAGAGGGCATCACAATTGGTAAAATTCGACTGAACCAATTGTGCATACGCATCAAACACCTGTGGGTTCACAGGTGTTGTTGCGGCATAATCTAAATAAATTTCATTAGTTTGCACTGGTTGCATTTCCTTTAATTAAACTTTCAAAAGTATTCGGATGTAATTTTTCAATCGTAGCAATCGCTAATTTTAACGCATTGGTATATTCGCCATTGCGGAAACATAATTCTGCGCGGGTCAAATCAGAATCTACATCTTGATAAGTAGAACGGTAACGATTTCCAAAAACAATGGCATTTTCAACCATCACGGCGGTACCCACTACATTATTGACATCATTGTATAAACGATAGATGAAATCATTTGCTTCGTTAATCGTTATGTTTACTTTATTTAAATCAATATTTGTTTTCTTTAATTCACGCTCAATAGAGTAAATATATTCGAATGCTTGATTTACATCTTCTTCATATTTTTCACTAATGTTAGTTAATTTCCGTTCACGAATTTTAACTTGCATTTCGTTAACAACCACTTGCAACTTAAGTAATTGTTTCTTCGCACGGTCTTCATCACTGCGCGCAGTATCCAATTGAGACTTTAATGTTTTTACTTCATCATAATCACTGCTAATGCGTTGCTTTACTTCCTTCATTTGTGTAACCAAACTTGAAGCTGAAACATCGACATTATCTTTGCTTAATTTAATTGTATCAATGCATTCTTGGTAATTTTCTAAATTTATCAAGGCATTGCTTATTATGCCATCTGCATTTTCAATATCGAATTTAACTTTTGCATTATCCAATTGCGCTTTGCATGCACCAACCAATGATTTAAATGAATCATTTAAACTTTCAGTACTGCTTAATAATTGCGACCATTCTTTATACGCGTCATCCTCGTTTTTAATGGATTTAGCTAATTGAACTAAACGGTGTTTATAAGTAGCTAAATGATCTTTAACATTGACACCCTCACCATTTTTTAACGCAATTAAATCTTCACGTAAGCCTGTTCTAATTTCATTTAAATTTTGTTCCACATTTAAATGCTTCATATTAATACCGGTAGCCAATGCCGTATTGTAAGCATTTGAAACCATATCAATATATTGCGGAATTGTTCCAGTCGCTTGCTCCAATAAACTTGGAAGTTCATTAATAATTGCATTTAAATTACCCATGGATTCTTTAATTTCCACCAACTTACTATTGGCTTTTTCATATTCAGC
>CALCFG010000118.1 GCA_937900565.1 uncultured Erysipelotrichaceae bacterium | reverse complement strand
ATGAAATAATGAATCAATATAAAGTGCATTTAACCATACATATGGACCCTGTAGTAATTAAAAATCCTAGGGTAAACTACTATAAAGCATTAATATTGGATTACGTTAAAACAATGGATGAATCCATTTCGATCCATGATTTTCGGGTTGTATCTGGTCCTACGCATGATAATTGTGTTTTTGATATTGATGTACCGTTTGATATTGAATTTGATTTGGGTGAATTTGTGCATCAATTGAATCAATACTTAACGCAACATGCGTTTAAGCAAGGAACACAAGTCTTTACGGTAGTACAATTGGATAGGCATTAGTATGGCACTAACGGATTTAAGTTATTTTGGTTTAATTATAATTTGTTTTATTGTTTCAACTTTACCAATTAAATATGGCAAAGTAATTGCCGTTGCAATTGCAAATCTAGTGGTTTTATATAGTTATGGTAAGTTGCAATTGACATTAGCGCTTTTATTAACTGTTTTAGTTGGCTTTTTGGCATTGTTTGCACAAAAGAAAAAACAAAGTTGGATCATTGCAAGCTTTGTTGTTGTGGGGCTAATGGCATTGCAGCGAACAATGCAAACCTTTAATATTGCTAATGGTTTTGCTTTAATGGCATTTTCGTACTCTGGATTAAAAGCGATCCGTTATATAAATCAAGTCGGTAGAGGTATTGTAAAACAAAATAATGTATTCTTGTTGTTTGATTATTTGTTTTATTTTCCGTCATTTTTGCAAGGACCGATCATGGATTATGAACAGTTTTATCATAGTTTATTAAAAGATGATGGGTTTGATGCCGTCAAGCGTAGGGAAGGCTTTATGCAAGCTTTGATTGGTTATGCGTTACGGAGTATATTCGTCTTGGCAATATTGCCAATCTATCAAGATATATTTGCAAATAGCAGTTGTTATCAAGTGAGTGTAAAAGTCATTGCTTTGCTTACTTATTGCGTTATCTTGTACTTGGATTGGGATGCATACAGTAATATTGTTGTGGGGTGTAGTAAGTTTATTGGTATTGAAATTAGTGAAAACTTTAAAGCACCTTTAATGGCCAAAGATGGGCAAGATTTTTGGCGGCGATGGCATATTTCGTTATCTACTTTTTTAAAAGATTTTGTATATATACCATTAGGTGGCTCACATTGTAGTAAAAAAAGAAGTTATTTGAATAATGTAATAACTTTTGCAGTTTGTGGATTATGGCATGGTGTGAATGTTTTGTATCTTGCATGGGGTATCGTAAATGGGATTGCGGTGGTGATTGCTCGATTTGGTAAGACTGTATCAAGTAAACTGCTTTCGACGCTTATTGGTCAGTTATCTAAAGTAATTATATTAATCGCATTAAGTGTTTATGGATTTACCTCATTACCTACTTATTTAAACTTTTTGAACACTTTATTTGTTTCTGGTAGTAAGGGAATCGTAGGTTTATTAACGTTTAACCAATGGATTGTTTATACGATATTCATTTTATTGTATGGTTTATTGGATTGGTGTCGATATCACTTTGATGCCTTTGCATCGATGAGTCGTTGGTTCTATATATTTCGCATACTATTGTATTGTGCTTTAATTGTTTGCATTATGATATTTGGTGTATATGGTCCAGGATATGAAGCATCGCATTTTATTTATGAAATTTTCTAGTTATGAAACGTTTGGTAAATTGGATTAAGTTTATATTTTCTGCAATTGTTTTGGTAAGCTTTAGCGTTACTGCTTTTTTTGTGTTATCTGGCTACTTTCGGGAAGAGCCGATGATTGAAAAGCAAAGCTTGGATGCGTTGGAAGAAGATGTATTGGATGTTGTCGCTTTTGGAAGTAGTCAAATGCAATACAGTTTTTCGCCGGAAATGTTTAAAGAAATGAGTGGTTTGGATGCTTTGGTAATGGGGTCGGGTTGTCAAAATTTAAGTGTCAGTTTAGCTGCGATGAAGACGATGTTTTTAACCCAAAGTCCTCAATATGTACTTGTGGATGTCTTTACGGCAACTAATGAAGCTGATAATGCCTGTTATACTGATCAAATGGTGTACAATGGCTCTCTTTTAACAGATCGAAAATACCGTGTGGAAGCATTAAAAGGGATTAAAGATCATGCGAGTGAACATTATTATGATTTTGTATTTGATTTAAGTTTTACCCATGATCAATGGAAAGAAGAAGATTTTATTGATGAAAAGACATCTTTAAAGTCAATTTATTCTGGCTATATTCCAAAGTCATTTGATGCAGATTATACCTATACTCCGGTAGCAATTTATAATCAAGATGTTACACCAATTGATGATTTAACAAAGTCTTATATTGATCAAATGCTTGCGATATGTAAAGAAAATAATGCCAAGCTTGTACTCATTAAAGTACCAACGGACTTACAAGCTGACGATCAAGCAAAGGTGCGTGGCATACTCCAATATGGAAAAGATAATGGCGCAATGGTAGCAAACTATATTGATGATGCGGAAAGCATTCAATGGTTTTTTGGTCGTGATGGTGATACATACCACAATAATATTTGGGGAGCATATAAAGTTACAAAAGCGATTAGCGAATTATTGCTTAGTGATAATGCTTCGTTATCTGCACGAAAAGAAAGTGATACTTTAACGAACGATTATCGTTTGGCTTTAAATCAAATGAGTATGAGTTTAGTTCATAACAATGATGATATTTACTCACTTATGGATGAAATCGATCTGTTAAATCTTAATTGTGTGCTTATTTATAAGGGTGGGCGATGTAATATCATGTTGGATAGTGAATACAAGATGCTTGAAGCCATTGGATTTGATCCGTCACCTTTACAAAAGAGAAGGCAAAGCGTTCAAGTGGTTAACGAAAAGGGTCAGCTTATTTATAAGGAAGCATTAACGGAGCAAATCCAATTGGAGGGTTTATCCTTAACTATTGATAATAATCAATTAATCTATGGAAATAAGACCTATACTTTTGGTGACGATAATTTTATTTTATTTATCTATGATTCAGTGAATAAACAAGCGACACTGAATAGTGTGGATACAGTTAATCAAATTTATTTTTGGAGCAGTGCTTGTTATCAACAAGCGTGTGCTTTTGTTAATTAATGCTATTGAATCTGTATTGGCTTTGGTTAAACTAGAAAACCAGAGCCTTTTTTGATAAACTAGTGCCATGAATCAAATTATAAATTTATTGAAGAAATACCAAAAGTTTTTAACTTTTGGCATTATTGGCGCGATTAATACGATATTAGCGCAAGTATTTTATATGATATTCGTTTATTTAGGTTGGATGGGTGTCTCGTTAGCGTCCATCGTGGCGGATTGTGTGACGATGGTGGTTTCCTATGTACTAAATATGAAGTTTACTTATCATGAAAAAATGACATTAAAAAATGCCCTTAGCTATCCGATTGCGTATATACCAGGGATTTTATTAACCAGTTTCATTACATGGTTAGTTGCATATTTTGGCATTAATAAGTTATTTGCAAAGGCTATCTGTTTACCAATCACCGTACCTTTAAATTATGTATTGGTTTCATTAAGTGTTAAATTAAGTGCAAAAGTAAATCCAAAAAGAGGTTAACTCATGAATGTATATGATTTTGATGACACCATTTATGATGGAGATTGCACTTTTGACTTCGTTAAAGAAAGTTTAAAACGCCCAGCGTGTGCGTTTAGCATGTTATTTCGTTGTTGGAGTGTTATTCCATTTATGTTACATATTTGGGATAAAACAAGGTTTAAGAGTTATTTCTTTGCATATTTAAAACATTTTAAAAATATTGATCAATTTCTTGTTGATTTTACTAAACGTAATCAACATAAAATTAAATCATTCTATTTGAATCAACAAAAACAAGATGATGTTATCATTTCCGCATCACCTTACTTTTTAGTGAAAGGATTTTGTCAAAATCTAGGAATTCAATCTATTTATGGGACAGATATGAATCCATATACTGGAGAAATAAAGGGTGAAAATTGTAAAGGTGAAGCGAAAGTCACATTATTTAAAGAAGAATTTAAAAATCAACCAATTGATTGCTTCTACTCTGATTCGAAATCCGATAGTCCATTAGCAAGACTTGCGCATAATGCTTTTTTAGTGAGTGGTGAAAAAATAGAAGATTGGCCAAAGGAGTGGTTATAATGGTGAAAGTTAGTTGTATTGTTCCAATATATAATGTGGAAGCCTATTTACCAGCGTGTTTGGATTCTTTAGTAAATCAAGATTGCAATGACTTCGAGGTAATTTTAGTGAATGATGGCAGCAACGATAAATCGTTACAAATCGCAAATGATTATGCAGCGAAATATTCTGTTTTTACTGTAGTATCTAAAGTTAATGGTGGATTGAGTGATGCGCGTAATTATGGAATGAAATATGCTAGGGGTGAGTATATTTGTTTTGTGGATAGTGATGATTGGGTAGCAACCAATTACATATCGGAATTATTAACCAAAGCAAGCGAAACTAATTGTGGATGCGTTATTTGTGATATGGAATATAAATATGATGATGGTTCATCCTACTTTAGTAGTGGGGGTGATGTATTGGATGGTAATGTTAACATGCATCCACAATTAATAACGATCAATAATAGTGCGTGCAATAAATTATTTAAAAAAGAAATTGTGGAAGCTTTTGAATTTCCTTTTGGAATGGCTTATGAAGATTTGGCCACAATTCCTGTTTCGCTTGCTTTGAGTAAAACCATTGCAAAAGTTGAACAGCCATTATATTTTTATCGGCAACGAAGTGGCTCTATCGCACACAGTGCGAATATGAAAATATTTGATATTTATAAAGCAATCAAACGATGCATTGATTATTTTAATGATCATAATATGAAACAATATGTACCGTTAATGCAATCAATGTATGTTGTGCATGGTTTGGATTTAACTACATTACGAATTAAAGACTTTGATGATACATCCCTATTACCAAGTTATTGGAAAAAAAATATTGAATGCATGCATCAGTATTACCCAAATTATAAGCAAGATGAAAAATATAAAGCATATTCCTTTAAAAAGAAATTAATCTTTAAACTGTTAGAAAATAAACAGTATCAATTGGTTAAAAAACTGTATGGAAAAAATTAAGATATTATTTGTTAACGATGAGATGCAAATGGGCGGTGTTGCTCGTGTACTCAATACATTATTAAAATCATTGGATCCAGATAAGTATGAAATGGATCTTTTAGTGTTACATCCGCATGGAATGTTAATGAAAGATATTCCAGACTATGTTAACTTATTGGAAAGTACACCTTTCTTTTATCCAGTGGATCAATCCTTGACGGATTTGTTTGCCTTACCAAAGTGGGGCATGTTATTAAATAAGTTACGTTTACTTTTCTATATGAAAAGTGGGTTAATTAAGAATAAGATACGTAAAAATCGTAAAGCATTACGATGTGGAAGTGGCAGTGAAGGAAGGATTCTGTACGATTTTTACGGCATATGGAGACTCAGACTACAAAGTTAATTGGGTGTTAACCGATTATAGTGCATGTAATTTTAGTAAAAATCATATGCATTTATTAAATCAAGCATTATCCCATATTGATATGAATGTAGCCGATAGTCGAGGGGCGTTGGATGCATATGCCAAAGTATTTACCATCAATGATGGGTGTGTATTGCATAATTTAATGGACTTTAGCAAAGTTATTAATGGATTGAATCAAGATAATCAATTGATTGAATTAAATAAGGGATTAAATATATGTGCGGTGGCTAGGTTCCATCCTCAAAAAAGCTTGGATCGATTATTGGCTGCGAGTTTATATTGTCATG
>CALCFG010000117.1 GCA_937900565.1 uncultured Erysipelotrichaceae bacterium | reverse complement strand
TATCTTTTAAATACGTAAAGAAATTACGTATGCAGGAAAGCATACGTTGAATGGAACGAATAGATAACTTTCGTTCTTCTTTTAAATAGATAATAAAATACGTTGCAATGTAACGATCTACATCCAAATAACTGTCAATATCTTGGCTTTATAAATATGTATTAAATACATTTATGTCTTGTTGGTAATCTATCTTTGTTAAAGTAGATCCACTATTTTTAATTGTTACATGTTTTAAATACTGTTCAACCCAGTTGATTTCCATGAAGTAATTATATACGATTTTCCAAAATTATTGAGTGATTAAAATACTTAATCAATTTATAGTAGCTATGTAAAGTCAAGTAAATATTCTTATTGCTTATTTTATAAGTTATTTAAATCATCATTAATATGTTTTGTTTCTCATTTGTCAGTTATACAATAAAGTTATGCAAATTAATCTTAATACACAACGTTTAACATTACGTTCAATGATTCAAAATGATTGGAAAGCATTACAAGCATTATGGATAGATTACAAGCGCAGTGAGTATTGCAAATATGACGCATATAATCCTGTTGATGATGAGTTAGTCTATTCCCGTGTTGAAGGATGGAATTGTGTCAATCATGTGATGAAAATTCATCATTACTTAGCGGTATGTTATTACGATAATTTAATAGGATTTTTTAGTGTTCACCCTTATCGGGAAAGTTATGAAATTGGTTATTGTTTCCATAGTGATTATCATGGGCATGGTTACGCCAGTGATGCGTTGGAATGTTTAACTAACTATTTAAAAACTTGGAATGCTTCCAGCATGTATATTCGTACTGGATTAAATAACATTCCAAGTGTAAATTTAGTAATGCGTAATGGATTCAAATGCATTGAAGAAGAACAGATAGCTTTTTATAATGATGCATTTGGAAATCCAATATATTTTATGGGTGGTGTATTTTATAAAGCATTATAAAACACACTTTTATTATCTTTTTCTAAGTAAGTATTTATCCAATGCTTCTTTCATGTTTTCAGGCATTTCTTTTTTAACTGGTAATACCATAGCATTTGCCATATTCGACGCAAATAAGTAAATAAATTCTGCATCTTTTTCAAGTTGAATACCACTCAATACAGCTTTGGTATCATAACGGTTATGGAATTCACCGCAATTATTAGGTGCCATACGGGCGAAGGATACTGCAGGAATACCAGCGTCAGCAAATGGCGTTGAATCAGATGAATAAACGTCTTGATATGCGTGCATGTCGACTCCATGAATTAAGGCAAGATATTCAATATAATGCGCAAGTTTATCCTCACTTGTACAACAAGCAATCATATTTCCCATAATTGTACCAATCATATCTACATTTATAGCAAGCATCACATTTTCTAGTTCAGCTTTATGATCTTTTACATATGCTTTTGAACCAAGTAAACCTCTTTCTTCACTACCACACCAAACAAAACGTAAATTATAATTAGGTTGTGAGTTTGCAAAGCGTTGAGCTAAATCCAAAATGGTTACACTTCCACTCATGTTGTCATATGTACCAACGGAATTATCAACAGAATCGTAGTGTGCTGTAAATATGATAGTTTTATCATTTTTACCTTTAATATCACAAATTACATTTGAAGATTGGGATATAGATTCTTCTTGTTCCAATTCGATATGAATTAATGATGCATGTGTTTTAACCAATTCAACGGCATCGCTGACATGAATACCAAAACAAGGAATCTTTTTGTCTTCAACAAAAAATGAACGAAGTTCTCTTTGTTGAATATCTTTGTCTTCAAAATATAAATTTCCATTATAAGCAATAATAGCAAGTGCACCATTATCGACAATATCTTTATATTTCCAATAACCAAGATAAGTATCAATTAATACGACTTTACCTTTACATTGGCTTAAAGAGAATGCATCAGTTGTTGTTAAGTAATATAATGGCGCATCTAAATTTGCATTACCACTATTGAAATATCCTTTACATTCAATTTCTTTAATGTATGGTTCTTTTACAACTAATTTTGCAGTTTTGATTGTTGCACTTTGTACATCAAAACTTTCTAATCTTGATTCTAAACCTATTTTACTTAGTTCAGTTTGAAGATATTGTGCACATTTTAACTCTTCTTTGCTGCCTCCCCAACGAACATAGGCTGTTTCGTCAAATATTCTTTCGAAATCCTTTGCTTTCATATAGCTCCCCTTTCTTAGATAACTATTGCTATTGATTATATCAAAACTTATTATTTTTGAATAAATGTGATGAAACAAGTAGGTTTTTTTGCAATGGCTATGTCACAACAAACAGTTGATAAATAGCCATTTTTATAGGGGAGTAT
>CALCFG010000116.1 GCA_937900565.1 uncultured Erysipelotrichaceae bacterium | reverse complement strand
GGACTTGAACCTACGACCTACGCGTTACGAGTGCGTTGCACTACCAACTGTGCTAAGTCGGCATCCGTTTAATAGTTTAACACAATTTACTTAACTCAGTAAGCTGAAATCAAATTTTATCCACTAAATCCAATAGTTGATCAAAACGCAATACATAATCCGTAACCATCATTTGTTTGAATTCTTCTTTACTCACTAACGCAACACATTTCAATTCATCCTTTTGTATTGTTAATTGATCCATTGCGAAATCATTTAATTGGATAAGATAGATGTGATAAATAATTCGCCAGTTATCATCAGTAAATGATTTCGCAAGTGTTAATTGATTGATATCAATACATAATCCCAATTCTTCGTATAATTCTCGAACCATTCCTTGCTTACTCGTTTCCCCAGCCTTTAATCCACCTCCCGGTATTTCCCAATAACCACCATAATCTTTACTTAATGCTCTTTGATCAATTAATACGTTATGATTAACTACAATCAATCCTAAAATAACAATATGGTAACCATTGATTTTCTTTAATATTTCTTGGCAATTATCTCGCGGGACAATTGCTTTAGTATTTTTCCCATTTGAATCATATACATCAAAATATTCCATTTAATTCACCTTTAATTATTATATAAAAAAAGGGGGCAAAATGCCCCTAATGATTAGAAAGTAATTTCTTTAGAATGAGATACTTTCATAAATATCAACAATGAAATAATCGTTGTAATTGTTAATATCGTTGCATAAGCTGCCGCAATACCGTAACTTCCGCGCGATACATTCGTATAGATAGCTAATGTTAATGTTATCGTATTTAAGTTATATAAGATAATCGCAGTGGACAATTCAGTAATGATTGTTATCCACGATAAAATCGCTCCAGATAATATACCATTACCCATCATTGGTACAGTAATGGTAAAGAATGCTTTTAATTTACTGCTACCAAGTGATATCGCTGCTTCTTCAATACTCACTGGTATTTGTTGTAAGATTGCGGTAGAACTACGTATCGTATATGGTATGCGTCGAATAACTAAAGCAATGATCATAATAATTGCTGTACCAGTTAATACTAATGGCTTTTTATTAAATGCTAATACTAACGCAATACCAACAACACTACCGGGAATAATGTAAGGTACCATACTCAGTGTATCTATAATTTTGTTTAATGCATTGCTCCGTCTTACCACTAGATAAGCAATTAAGATTGCCAATACAATAACAATAATTAATGCAATCCCACCAATTACAAACGTATTGGTTAATGCCCCACCCATCTTATCAAATGCTTGACGGTAACTATCCAAGGAATATCCTTTAACAAATAATTTACCACTTGTTTTTTGGAAGGATGTATACATGACATACACTTGTGGCGCAAAGCTTAACAATACAACAAACCAACAATAAACATTAACTGCAATATTTTTCCAACCATGCAATTGTTTCCGTTCTATGGAATGCAACGCATTCATAGTAAATTTAAACTTACCATTAATGTATTGTTGACCTAGAAAGATTACCGCAGTAATTAAAATTGCGATCACCGATACGGCTGCCCCAAAACTATGGTTAGTTCCTACTTCTGAGAAGTAAGAATTATAGATTATTACCGGGAAAGTCTTATACCCTTCCCCAATTAGTAATGGGGTACCAAAGTCTGCAAACGCACGCATAAAAACAAGCAATGTGGACGCTAAAATAGTTGGCATACATAATGGAATAATTACCTTAAAGAAACATTTAATCCCTGAACAGCCCATATTTTGACTGGCTTCAATTAAAGAATTATCAATATTTTTTAACGCACCCGATACATAAAGGAAGACCAATGGATATAATTGCAGTGATAACACCAACAAGATACCTTTAAATCCATAAATACTACCAATACTAATTCCAAATAGGTTTTTTAATCCAGCCGTAATCAATCCATTACGCCCTAATAATAAAATCCATGAATATGCCCCAATAAATGGTGCACTCATTGAACACAGAATAATTAAGATTTGTAATACAGTTTTTCCTTTAATTTCAAACATTTGATAAAAATATGCCAATGGAACACCAATAATTAACGTAATGATTGTTGCACTCACAGATACTTTTATGGAATTCCAAATCGTAGTAACATAATAATTTTTCGAAAAGAATTGCACAAAAAACTCAAATGTAAATTTACCATCCACATAGATGGATTGTTGCAATAATGAAATTAATGAAAAAAAAAGAAATAATGCATAGGAAACTAATATTAAGATGGATATTATTTTCCATACATCCCACTTTTTTGCGTGATTAACCATAAGCTACTCCATGGATACATCTTGGGTATCCAAATCATTGGTTACACCTTTAACAATATTTTCGCTACCATCTTCCACAAAGATATTGATTTTTTCTTTTTTAACAGTTAACCAGATGGTTGATCCCTTCGGAATAATATTATCAATCTTACTTTCTTGTATAATTTCAACATTATCACCATTATCCAAATGAACATAATAATGGGTATTTAATCCTAAGAATACCGAATCATCAATGGTTGCCCGTAAGCCTTCATTTGCTTTATCACTTAAAACAAATTCTTCTGGACGGACGGATGCAATGACTTTTTGTTCTTTAATGTGTTTATCCAATACATTATCCATTTCGATATTGTAATTATCTGGTAATTGTAAAATTGCTTTACCATCCTTTACACCTAAAGAACAATGCACCAAATTCGTATGTCCAATAAATGTGGATACAAATAAGTTAGCAGGTCGTTGATACAACACCTTCGGTGTTCCAACTTGTTGAATATCTCCATCTTTCATAACCGCAATACGATCACTAACAGCCATCGCTTCTTCTTGGTCATGGGTAACATAAACCGTTGTTATGCCTACGGAATTTTGGATATGTTTAATTACTGTACGCATTTCAACTCTAAGTTTTGCATCCAAATTACTTAATGGTTCATCCATCAACAACACATCCGGAGTAATCGCCAATGCTCTTGCTAAGGCAACCCGTTGTTGTTGCCCACCGCTTAATCGTTCTGGCATACGATCTCTGTATTCATCAATTTGCATTAACTTTAAGAATCTATCCGTTTGTTCTTTAATCGTTTCTGCTGGTAATTTACGATTTTTTAATCCAAATGCTACATTTTTTTCAACAGTCATGTTTGGAAAAATTGCATAGTTTTGGAATACCATTCCAATGTTACGCTTTGCAGGATCCATATCATTGATACGTTTATCATTGAAGTAGAAATCTCCCCCTTCAATGCTATTAAATCCGGCTATCATTCGTAATAACGTTGTCTTTCCACATCCACTCGGTCCAAGGAGGGTGAAAAATTCACCCTCCTTAATTCGTAATGATAAGTCAGAAATGATTGTGGTATTACCGTATTTTTTTACTGCATTTTTAATTTTGATTGTAACACTCATATTCTGTCTCCGATTTACTTAATTATTTCGTGAAAATATCAGTCCATCTTTGTTGCCATTCTGCTTTATGTTCGCTGCAATATGCGATATCTTCATAAGCAACGTTGATTTGATCAAATGGAATAATTTCAGGCGAAGTATTTGTAATTGAAGTATTGACTGGACGCGCTGTTGTCGTAGCGATTACTTTTTGGCCTTCTTCACTTTGTAAGAAATCGATGAATGCCTTGGCATTATCTAAATGTTTACAATTTTTAACAATTGCCATACCTGCTGGTAACCATACCGCACCTTCACTTGGATAAACAAGTTTTAAGTTCGTAGCACCATCAATTAATAAACTAACACATGGATCTTCATAAGAAACACCCACAGCATATTCACCAGCAGAAACACCTTTATAAATCGCAGAAGAAGAATCTAACATGACACCATCTAAGTTAGCAATGAATTTTTCTACCCAATCCCATGCTTTTTCATCGTAAGGTTCTTCACCCATAACCAATAACATATTGGTTAATTCAGCCCATGCACTACTTGAGTTTGCAGGATCACCCATGGCAATTCTACCTTTTAATTCAGGCATTAATAAATCGTCATAGCTATCAAAATCAGCTGGATTCAAACCCAATTCTTCAAAAACATCTAAGTTAACCAATAACGCTGCACTACCATCCAAACAATAACGGCTTAATCCACCACCATAGTTTTGATATTCTTCTGGTAATGTTGCGTCATATTGGCCAACATATTGTTCCCATAAATCAGGATACTTTTCAAAGTTAGCAACTGTCATTCCACCAAACATAACATCTGCTTGAGGATTTTCTTTTTCTGAATCAATACGTGTTAAACAATCCCCAGTACCGGCAGTAATTAATTCAACTTTAATACCTGTCTTTTCTTCAAACGCAGGTACTACTGCATTGATCAAACCATCCGAGTTGGGTGAATAAACTACCAATTTGTTTTCACTTCCCGAATCCGCAGTGCCGCCATCTCCGCCACCACAACCGCTTAACCCAACGGCTAAGCTTAACGCTAACATCATAGTAAAAATTTTTTTCATATCTACCTCTTGTTTCGTATAATAATGAAACCGCTTTCTTAATTCTATTTTGGCACTTTCCTTTAAAAAGTCAACATCACAAATTACAAATATATGTTTATTGCTAACTTTTAAAAAAAAGGGGGCAAAATGCCCTCCAAAGCTTATAAAAAAGAGTTAATAATACGATAGTTGGAACAGTTTTACCCTTTAATAATCGAACTGATTTTTTCTTTATTCAATGGATAAATACAAGTAATGGTACTGAACAAATAGGCAACAAGAATCGCCAAAGAAATAAGCATATCAATAAGTGAAAGTGTTTGATTTAAATGGACATTTATCATTACTGTCGATAATGTGATACATAATATAGTAATAAGCATTACTAGAAAAATATTTATTCCATGGTTTAACATATACGACTTCTTTATATTGTTCAGTGATGCATTGTATACCACTAAAATACTAATAGTTTTTAATAAGGAATGGTATTGTTTAATTAATAAGTGAACAATAACATATAAAACAAAGCCAAACATCAATCCAATAGTTACCCAAAATACGAAGCGATAAACCATTGCATTTTGATCAAATGCATAGCGTTGTGAAAAAAGCGGTTGAAAGACAGTGACGTCATTAAGCTTTCCTATTTCATATTGATGTTCAATCTTACTATAATCAAGCTTTGCTTGATAATTTTTTAAGCCTTTTTTACACATCATACTGTAGTAATGCGATTCACTTTCACCCATATAATTAATATCCATTATTGAATCTAAATCAGTGACAACTTTAGCTAAGTTATAATACACATAGCAACCAACCAAGTCATCTTCAACTATGACTGCATCAATCGGATATTCTAAATAATAATCTTGATTTCTGATTTGATAATTCAATTGAAGTACATCGTTTTCTTTAAATCCATACTCATTACAATTTTGATTTACTAAAATTAGCTGATCATCACGCATACCATCATAAGGCAATGGTTTAATTCTTATCAGCTGTTCTTGAAAAGTAATTGAATGGAATTCAGGTACAAACTGTTCACGAGCTAAAGTAAACGATGTCCTTTCACTATCCTTACTGTAATAAACGGTATCTGTAATAAGCGCATTAAAAGTAGTTGGATTTTCTAAATAATATTGATAAAAGCAGAATAAACTAAAGAAAGTAATTAGAATGAATGTGATCAAAAATACCATCAGTAATCTACTTTTCATCATTACTTTGTTCAATACCCATTGGCAATTGATTGCTAATGTTTTTTGCTTTTTAACCAACGGTTGATTATTTTGCTTATGAATGAGTATTAATTGGCCGTTTTCTAATGTATACAATGTTGCATTACTTAATCCGATAATATCTAAATCATGGCTAACAATAATTACAAGATGAGCTTGAGCATAGGCAATTAATAAATCAATAACTAATTGACGATTCTCTTTATCCAAGAATTCACTGGGTTCATCACATAATAAAATGGGTTGTTGAAAAGCTAAAGCTCTTGCAACAGCAATACGTTGTCTTTGCCCATCGGAACATTGGCTTACTTTACGATAGAGTAATGATTCAATACCTAAATACTTTACTAATCTTAATACTTTTTTACGACAATATTTTGATGGTTTAAGGATGATATTTTCCAATACAGTTAACTCTTCAATAAAATCATAAGTACTTAAAAGATAAGCACACGATCCCCTTGTTTCAATACTACCGGAATCTAATGGTTCAATACCAGCAACCATATTTAAAAGCGTACTTTTACCACATCCACTTTTACCTTGGATAATAACTAATCCTGTTTCTGGTAAAGTTAGATTTACATGATCTAAAATACATTTTTCTTTAAAATATTTTGTTGCTTGGTTAAATTTAATCATCTTATTTTCTTATTAATATTGTTTCAACTACTAAAGTATAAATACATACAACAAGTGCAGTAATCATAATCATTACATTATTAACATTCATTAATGTTGCCATAATAAACTGATGGGCTTGTTGATTCATTACTGATTGTAATCCATTAATCATCAATAAACTTAAAATCATAATGATTATCGAATTGGTTACATGATAAATGACATAATAAGTGCGTTTATAATCCATTTGGTCCAATACATCCAACGTTTGTATCATCTTCTTTCTATTTATCACTAATAATACAGTTAAACTAATAATCATAATTCCAGTAACTAAACAACTCATAACAATCATAATTGTATTGGATTGATATCGATCATCTTGGGTGGTGACTGTATATAATTCACTCGCCTGAATAAATTCACTTAGATCCAAATGGAAATAATCATTCATACTTGATTTTAAAGCATTCATATCACATCCTGGTTTAAAAATCATAGTCACCCTATTGAATGGTAAATCATCATGATTACCTTCTTTTAAAAATGCTTCCAATAACGGATTATCTAATATTGGACACGTTAAATATGCATTATAATCATTAACATTATCTAATTCAGTAACGCCCGTTATAACAAAGTCAATCGTTTCTCGATCACTATAAATGTAGTTTGGATCAATTTCGAATTCTTTATATTTATCATTAATTGCATAATGACGATCTAATGTCACCTTATTTTTAACACCCAATACATGCAATGAAAAACTTTGACCAATTAACGCTTCCACACTATCAACACCCAAAACATCTTTATATTCATTGGCTAATGAATAATCCAAGACAATTTCATTATTTGCTTTGCCGTAATCTCCGG
>CALCFG010000115.1 GCA_937900565.1 uncultured Erysipelotrichaceae bacterium | reverse complement strand
ATGCACTACTCAAATCTTATAAAAACTCTTTACAAATCATAGTTGGTCTCCTTTGTACAAGGATTTTAATATACGAAAAATCAAAAAAAGATGTACATCTTATATTAGTTTTTCTGTACATCTTTATATTAGCGTTAACACAAAATTATCGGTTACATCAATAGTCAGGAAATTAAAGCAAGAAACTACAATTAACTTATGGAAAAATTACCCTAAGTTTCATCTAAACATTTTTGGAAAGAACATACTTTTTGGAGTGATGGATATTTTGCTTGTTCCATAGGTCAAGCAAACCCAGAAATTATCAAACTTTATATAGAAAATCAAGTTTATGCATTCATCTCATAAGCTAAAGACTTATGAGTTTTCTGCTTAGATTAATATAAAAATAATGACAGAGAGCTAATAAATTATCAAATAAGTTTTACAACATTTGATGCGTCAATGGAGCAACGTACTCGCGTTGAAATACCATTGGATATAGACCATTTAGATCCACTTAAAAATGCTATTGTTCGAAGTGGCATTGATTTTCGTATCGATTTTGAAATGGGAAAAGAATATATATTATATTACGTGTTATCGAATGATAACGGACAGCTTCACTCATTGAATATACGGGAATTATCTCAATTCATTGAAGAAAACAATAAAACCAATATGTATGAGGCAGGATTTGTTCTAACGGTTTCATTAAATGATGAAGGTTTGGAATGAGGTGCAACCGAAATACAAAGAAAAAGAGCTTAGGCTCTTTTTCTGTTGCGTAAACTAATAAGCAATGTGGATAATAAATGGGTCAATAGAAAACCGAGTAAAACTAATAAATAAGGCTCATTGGCCCAAATAATATTTAAATGAAAGATATCAATCATAAAAAAGATAATCATTGGATGCCATAAATAATATTCAATGGAATAAGCGCGGAAATTAATTTTTTTACGTGTCCATTGGTTGGAATATATAGCAACAATAAACAAGAAATATACAAATGGGGCAGCACTAATTAAAATATTGCTATCCAGACGCGTAATGGTTTGTAAAAATACTGTTTCAACTACTAGGCCAATAGCAGATAATAGTAATCCAAATAATGCATTACGGGCAAATAAAGGCTTTTTACCGTAGATAAGATACCCTAATGTGACATAGAATAGTCCAAAGAATAAAAAGTTTCGTGTAGTAATAAATACCATAAAGTATTTATCCAAAAACCATTGCACTAAAACGGGCAAGCTACCATAGTACGTTTCAAAGCTTCCAATAATGAGCAAAAAGAATGAAATGATTAATAAAATGGATAATTTAAATCGTTTGCGTACCCAATCAATAATAGCAAGGCTGATTAACAACGCTGGGAAATACCATAAGTGATAATAGGTACCTACATAAAAGAATGCAATTAACAATCCAATAATAATTAGTAAACACCAGATAAATCCATTAATCACTATGTTAAAACCAAATGATTCAATATATTCTTGAATTAACCCAAAAGCAGGTAATAAATAGGCGATGCCTAATGGTAGGTAAATAATTGATACTTTTATGTATGTTTTTAATGTTTGTTTAATATATCGGTGAATATAATTTGGCTCATTTTGGATCTTTTTAGCTGCTAAATACCCACTGGAAATAAAAAAGAAGGGAACACAGATACGCGAAATCATATTATTAAATACAGTATCTAAGATAGGATTAATGGTTTGAAATGGTCGCAAGTGTAAAATAATGATAATAATGGCGCAAATCCATTTCATCAAATCTACATTATCTAAACTCGTTTGATTTTCATGAATGTTCTTATCTATATTAGGTTGAATTTTTAATGAAAGAACTAATAAAGCAATAAGAATGGCAGAATAGACTCCAAAGAATTGATTATTAAAATCCAAAGGATTAATTAAAAGTAAACTTCCCAAAACAAATAGGGACACGCCCATTAAAAACACTTGCACTTTATTCATGACTTAATTATATCCTAAAGCATATCAAACGATTAATTTGAATGATAATGTTATACTTTATTTAGTTAGAAAGGGGTAACTTATGAATTGTATTGCATTAATTACATTATTTATTCCATTGTTAGGAACTGTATTAGGTGCTTCAATGGTCTATTTTTTAAAAAATCAAATATCTGATACAGCAAATCGTATGCTGATTGGATTTGCGGCAGGTGTGATGGTGGCAGCAAGTGTTTGGAGTTTAATTATTCCAAGTATTGATGCATCCATTAACTATGGCAAGTTTGCGTTTTTGCCTGCGGCCATTGGTTTTATGTTAGGGATTTTTTTCCTATTAGCATTGGATCATTTTATTCCGCACATGCATATGGATGGTCAAATTGAAGGCAAAAAATCTAAACTTGGTAAACATCGGATGATGTTTTTAGCTGTGACTTTGCATAATATTCCTGAAGGGATGGCTTTAGGAGTAGTGTTGGCTGCATTAATAAATGAAAGTAATTTAGTATCCATTGCCAGTGCTTTTGCATTGGCTTTAGGAATTGCTTTGCAAAACTTTCCAGAAGGCGCGATTGTATCGCTTCCTTTAAAAGGCGAAGGATTAACTAAAACACAAAGCTTTGCTTTTGGCGCGTTTTCTGGTGTTGTGGAACCAATCGCAACTGTAATTACCTTATTATTCGCCAGTGTGATAGAACCTGTATTACCTTATTGCTTATCATTTGCGGCAGGGGCGATGATTTATGTGGTTGTTGAAGAATTGATACCGAGTATGAGTGAAGGAAAGCATAGCAATATTGGGACATTATTTTTTGCCTTTGGATTTGTACTAATGATGATTTTAGATGTCGCATTGTCATAAAAAAAGCGTATACTAACTATTGATGCGACCATGGCGGAACTGGTAGACGCGCTAGATTCAGATTCTAGTAAGGTAACTTGTGCAAGTTCAAGTCTTGTTGGTCGCACCATTTTTATTTGTTGGTGAATTATGGAATGGTTTGAAAATATTTGGGATAAACTAATGATTAACGATCCAATTACAACGGTATTAACGTTAGTAATGTGGATTACATTTATAGCATTTGTTAATAAAGTGATGATGGCCATCATACGTAAGCGAAATGTAAAGTTAAACGCATTTCAATTGCGAACTAAAAAAACAATTTATATATTTTTATTTTTATGTGTGATTTTATTTCAATTTAAAGCAAGTAAAGATATCGTTACCGCATTATTGGCCAGTACTGGAATTTTAGCTGTAATTATAGGGTTAGCTTGCCAAGAATTAGCTTCGGATTTAATTGCAGGAATGTTTATTATTGTGAATAAACCTTTTTCCGTGGGTGAATTGATTTATATTCAAAGTGAAAATATTAAGGGTACGGTAATGGATATATCCATACGGCAAACGGTTATTAAAACATTAACCAATACGTTGTTGATTGTTCCCAATCGAATAATGAACACGAGTATTATTGAAAATTTAAGTCGTACGGAATCCTTTGCTTTAACGCCGTTATTATTCAGTATTGCTTACAATGATGACATAGATTTAGCTTGTTCCATCATTAAGCAACAGATATTAGATCATCCATTGCACTTAGTGGATAGAGAAAAGGATACCCGTGTAGTGGTATCCAATTGGTTAGATAGTGGCATTGAATTAAAGGCCTTTATTTACACAGCAACTAGTGGTGATGGTATTGAAATGAGCTATGATTTACGTCGAAGTGTTAAATTGGCGTTTGATCAGCAAGGAATTACCATTCCTTATCCAACCATTACTTTATCAAAATAATCAGTAAAAAAGACTATCCGTTAAACTTTGGATAGTCTTTTTAAAACATCGCAAGTATTAATGAAAAAAAAGTTAGTAATAAATTTTTAATGGTTATTAAAGTTTTGTTCTAACCATTGACTGCGGTTTAACAAGATAGTTTTAACAAAAGGATTGTTTGTATCACTGTCAAACGCATGATATGCGCCTGGAATTCGTGAAAGGGTGATTTTTTCATTACATGCGCTGCACTTATTGTAAAAAGCAATTCCTTGGTCTTTTAATATATCCATTTCGCAAACTTCGATATATGTGGGATTAAAATGTTTCATGTTATCGATTTGCATTGGAATGGTAAATTCATCGATTGATGCAGTATCACAATAAATTTTCCACATTGCTTGATTGCAATTACTGTTCCATACTTCAGCACGTTTATATTGTTCAATACTGGCATAGTGCTGACTATTATCCGTTACTGGATAAAGTAATAAATTAGCCTTTGATTTCAGTGAATTGTTGGCATATAAATAGCGATTTAGGCTAATTGCTAGACATCCACCGGCACTATCCCCACTAATAATACTGTTACTAAGATTAAATGTTTGATCCATGTAATGATAGCTTGCAACACAATCCATTAATGAGATAGGGTACGGATGATGAATTGCGGTACGATAGTCAGGTAAAACAACCATGCAATGGTTTAAATGCGCATATTGATAAGCAATATGAAAACATGTTGGATGTACCGGTAGTAAAAAACCTCCACCATGGCAATGAAACAAGATGCGATTATCTTGCCAGTTAGTGGGAATCAAACAATATAAAACAATCTTTTTTTTATCGTAGGATGGGATGCGTAAGGTCATTAATGTCACATCATTGGGTAATTCAACATCCAATAATGACTTTTTTTGAAACTGAACAATTTTATCCAGTGGGTCTAAAATTAATCGTGAATCAATATCTATGTGGTCAATCGAAATGCCTTGCGGTGCTTTTAAAAATGGTGAATAGGAATAATTTGCCATAACAAAAGTTTAACATGATGATAAATAATTTAAACATAAAACAATTTGTGAAAATTTAATACATACCGCCTAAAAACGCTTTCATTTCACATACTTGTGAAAATTTTCGAATGTAAACGATTACATGTGAAAAGTTTAATTTTTAGTATTGACAATTGATTCACAACTGGAATATGCTCATATGCGTGATGTGAAGCATATCACAAGGAGTAAAATATGAGTGAAAATAAAGTAAATCTTGATGAAAAAGAATTAGCAAGACAACAAGCTCAAGTTGAAGTAAATGAACTTGTTGAAAAGGCACAAGTTGCTTTGCAAAGTTTCTTGGAATTGGACCAAGAGCAAGTTGATCATATTGTGGCAAAATGTAGTGTTGCTGCATTGGATGCTCATGGTCGTTTAGCGCGTTTAGCTGTTGAAGAAACTAAACGTGGTGTATTTGAAGATAAAGCAACAAAAAACTTATTCGCAAGTGAATATATTGTTAACAACATGCGTGGACAAAAAACAGTTGGAATTATTGGCACTGATCCATTGCATGATCTTGAATATGTGGCAGATCCTGTTGGGGTTGTGTGTGGTATTACACCAGTAACTAACCCAACAAGTACTGTAATATTTAAAGCATTAATTTGTTTGAAAACACGCAACCCAATTGTCTTTGCTTTCCATCCATTAGCACAACAATGTTCTAAAGCGGCCGCTCAAGTAATGTATGAAGCTGCAATTAAAGCAGGTGCACCAAAAGATTGCATTCAATGGGTAGAACATCCAAGTATGGATTCAACCAGCTTATTAATGAACCACGATGGTGTTGCAACAATTTTAGCAACTGGTGGTAATGCCATGGTAAAAGCTGCTTACAGTTGCGGTAAACCAGCATTAGGTGTAGGTGCAGGAAATGTTCCAGCGTATGTAGAAAAGAGTGCGAATTTACGTCAAGCTGCGAATGATATTGCAAGTTCAAAAGCGTTTGATAATGGTATGATTTGTGCTTCTGAACAAACCATCATTATTGATGATGTTGCTTACGACAAATTCTTAACGTTATTAAAAGACTACCATGTACATATTTGTAACAAGAAAGAAAAAGAATTGTTAGAAAAATATGCTTTTGGTGTAAAAGCATACAGCAAAGATGTGGATAATGCACGTTTAAATAGTGCCATTGCGGGTAAAGATGCAACGTGGATTGCTCAACAAGCAGGCTTTGAAGTGGATCCAAAAACTATTGTATTAGCGTGTGAAGTAAAAGAAATTGGGCCAAATGAACCAATGACACGTGAAAAATTAAGTCCAACTTTGGCTTTGATTCGTTGTAAAGACAGTGAAGAAGGCGTAGCAATGGCGCTACAATGTGTTGAATTCAATGGATTAGGTCACTCTGCTGCAATTCATACGGCAGATACTCATTTAATGGAAGAATTTGGTAAAAAATTAAAAGCTTGCCGTATTCTTGTTAATCAACCTTCTACTTTTGGTGGTATTGGTAATATTTACAATGAGTTAATTCCTTCTTTAACTTTAGGGTGTGGATCATACGGACATAACTCAGTTAGTGGTAACGTATCCACAGTTAACTTAATTAACGTAAAAACGATAGGAAGAAGACGTAACAGTATGCAATGGTTTAAAGTTCCACCTAAAATTTATTTTGAACGCAATAGTATTAATTATTTAAAAGATATGCGCTACATTCATAGAGCGTTTATCGTATGTGACCATACGATGGTTGACTTAGGCTTTACAAAACGAATTATGGATGTTTTAGCTGCTCGACCAGATAAAGTGGATGTTCAATTATATTGCGATGTTGAACCAGATCCAAGTATTCAAACGGTGCGTGATGGTGTGAAATTAATGAATTCATTCCAACCAGATGTGATTATTGCGTTGGGTGGTGGTAGCGCCATGGATGCTGCGAAGGGTATGTGGTTATTCTATGAACAACCTGATGTATCTTTTGATGATATCAAACAAAAATTCATGGACATAAGAAAACGTGCCTTCCAAGTACCAGAATTAGGCAAAAAAGCACGTTTAGTTTGTGTACCAACAACAAGTGGTACGGGTAGTGAGGTAACACCGTTTGCGGTAATCAGCGATAAAGTAGAAAATAAAAAATATCCATTAACCGATTATGCCTTAACACCGAATGTTGCCATTATTGACTCAGCATTTACAGAAAATCTACCAAAATCTGTAACGGCTGATACTGGTATTGACGTATTAACCCATGCTGCGGAAGCATTTGTATCAACGTACAGTAATGACTATACGGATGGATTATGTGTTCAAGCGGTTAAATTAGTATTCAATTATTTACCAAGAGCATATGAAAAAGGTGCTAATGATCGTTTAGCGCGTGAAAAGATGGCAAATGCTGCAGCAATTGGTGGTATGTGCTTTGCCAATGGCTTCTTAGGTGTATGTCACTCAATGGCCCATAAAATTGGGGCACGTTACCATGTACCGCACGGTCGTGCAAATGCGATTCTTTTACCACACGTTATTCGTTATAACGGTACTCATCCAAGTAAACCTGGCGTATGGCCTAAAGCAAATGAATATGTTGCCGATAAAAAATATGCAGAATTAGCCAATGATTTGGGTATGCCATTTACTGATGTGGAACAAGGTGTAATTTTATTCGCTGATGCTTGTTATGATTTAATTGATCAAGTTGGTATTCAACAATCATTCCAAGCGCAAGGTATTGATGAAAAAACATGGTTTGATAACTTAGAAGATTTAGTCTATGAAGCGTATGAAGACCAATGTACTCCAGCTAACCCACGTGTATGTATGTTAGAAGAAATGAAACAAATCTTAACGGATGCATACTATGGTAACTACACAAAAGGTGGTAAATTAAACAAATTCTAATGAGTTCACTCATTTTATGACAAAACATAAGAGCATCGATCATGACCAATCGATGTTCTTTTTTTTAAATGATTAAATTGATGTAAAATACAGTGTGGATGAGAAAAGCATTGATTTGGGATTTATAGGGTAGTTAACGGATTCTTATCCAGTATGAATGATGCTTTATTTCATGTACCAATACGATTATTGGATTAATACAACGAAACAAGTTTTAAACCAATACTTTACGCAATATCCCATTAGGCAGTGGGTGCAATGTTTTGCAACCAATAATTTAGATATTATTGAAAGATACTAGGAATATTTATTGGAGAGTATGTATGCGTCGCAAGTTATTTTGTGAAATTTCACCTATCACTTATGAAATCAGTACACAACGCTTAATAATAAAACGTAATTTAAGTGATTGTTTTAATCATGTTCACTTTGCAACAAGTAGACATGAAAAATTGTTACCCTATCTCGTCAGTAAACATAATTCATTGATTGAACGTAAATTGGGTAATGTGGACATGCAATTGCAAAAAAATAAGCGCGTAAATTTATCGTTGGCATTACCTCATGTAACGAATATAATCATTCGGCCAAATGAAACATTTTCTTTTTGGAAGTTGGTTGGTTCAATTAGTAAAGATAAAGGATATTTGGTTGGATTAACGATTGGAAAAGATGGGATAGATCAAGGCATCGGTGGTGGGATGTGTCAATTTACGAATTTAATTCATTGGTTAATTTTGCATTCGCCATTAACCATTGTGGAACGGCATCACCATCAACAAATGGATTTGTTTCCTGATTACAATCGTACAACACCATTTGGAGTAGGAACTTCCATTGTCTATAATTATTTAGATTATCGTTTTCTGAACACGACTACCGCAACTTATCAACTTGTTTTTACAATGGATGATGATTATTTAAAAGGATATTTGTATTGTGATCAAGAACCGGTAGATAAATATCATATTCGTTGTGTGGATGAACAGTTTGTTCAAGAAGGAAATGATTACTATTGCTGCGGTAAGGTTATCCGTTATGCCGTTAATAAACAAACAGGGATTCGTCATGATGAACGCGTATTGCAAGAAAATCATGCCAAAGTGATGTACGACATAAATACGATAGATCCGACATTAATAAAAAAATAAAAGAGTTCAATTTATAAACTCTTTAAGTCATTAATTGGTGCGCTAGACAAGATTTGAACTTGCACGGATTGCTCCATGAGCCCCTCAAGCCCACGTGTCTACCATTTCACCACTAGCGCATATTTAGTATTATAACTTAAGTAAATTCTTGAAACAAGTAAGTATCATAAACATTAGTTGTGTGAAATGTAAGATATTTTGCATACATTGAATGGATATTTGCTAAAATAATGTCATGTTTTTGAAGAAATTTCGGTTAATATTTATTTCCTTATTCTTTTTTTTAGGATTATGTCAACCCATTGACGCTAAAGAAGATGTTGTCATATCCATTGGTTCGAATGACTTAATGAGTCGACGTTTTATTGATTATGCATCGCAATACATTTATTTATATGATTTAGATAATCAGCAATTAATTTATGAAAATAATGGAGAATCAACTTTTTATCCAGCATCATTAACTAAGATGATGACATTAATTGTTGGTATTGAAAACATAAGTGATATCAATCAAATGATAACTTTGGATGAAACTATTTTTCAAGGATTGGTTGAAGCGCAAGCTTCGCGTGCAGGTTTTGGGATTGGTGATAGTGTTTCAGTGTTGGATTTATTCTATGGCATTATGTTACCCAGTGGTGCAGAATGCACGCGGGCGATTGCTAAATTGGTGAGTGGCAGTGAAGAAGGTTATGTGCAATTAATGAATGAAAAAGCACAAGAATTGGGAATGGATGGAACACATTTTGTCAATACCAGTGGGCTTCATGATTCCAACCATTATTCAACAGCGAAAGATATGGCAACGTTATTGCAATATTGTTTAAACAATGATTTATTTTATCAAATATTTACTACTTTTGAGTATACCAGTGCACCGACAACAACTTATCCGTTAGGGTTAACGATGGAATCAACAACAAAACGCTATTGTAAAAAAATATATGATGGTGCGTGTCCTTCGCTATTGTTAGGTTCAAAAACAGGTTTTACAAATCCAGCACAATATTGTTTAGCTTCCTTAGGTGAAGCCAATGGGCATCGTTATATTTTAGTCACAGGTGGTGCACCTTGGGAAGATGATGCCAATAATGTAACCGATGCAATTAATACATATCAATACATTCAACAACATCAACTCAGCTATGTTCCCTTATATCAAGCCAATGAAACCATTGCAGATTTAAGCATTAAAGGTACTCGTCAACATATTGTAATCCAAGCGGATGAATCGATTGGTATTTATGGGGATGATGTCAATGCTTATGTTGAAGTTAATGAACCATTGCAGGCACCAATATTATCCAATAGTCATGTGGCAACCTTAGTCATTGAAGATAATCGAGGTATTATTGGGCAAGTACCGATTGTTGTTGAGACGACAATAGCGGTGAATAATTGGGTGGTTTTATTGGAAAAAACGATTGAATGGTTAAATCACTATTGGTTGATTATTACAGGATGTGGTATTGTACTATTCGGTCTATCCTTTGTATGGATTAGAATTGAAAAGAAAAAAGCAAGAAGACGTGCGTTAGCACGTAGAAAAGCATTAAGGAAGGCAAGATATGAAAGTAAAAAAGAGTGAAATTATTATTGTCGCAATTATTTTAATGATTGCTGTGGGTGGCTTTTTTGGCTATCGCGCATCCATCGCAAATAAGGCCAATAATAAGGTTACAAATAGTGAACAATCGATTGAATTTAATCGCCCAGAAACAGGAAATCCGGTTTATGAAATGTTAGTTGAACAAGAAGATGCTGACATTCAAGTAGTACATGGGGATAGTGTAATCATGTTGTTAAATAGTGAAATTGATGGTTACTATGATTTAGATGGTGATTATGGGCAAATGCACATTGAAGTTAAAGATGGCAAATGGCGAGTGACGGATGAAGAATGTCCAAACCATATTTGTTCTTCTATCGGCTTTGTTGATGCGCAAGAATATTTCCCTATTTTATGTATTCCAAACAATGTGGCTGTTTATGCCCTTGAGGATTAATTATGGGTGCAAAAGATACAAAACGATTAACTTATGTTACGTTATTGGCGGCATTAGCAACAGTGGTTAATGTATTGGAAACTTATTTGGTGGGTACATTTGGCTTTGGTTTCTTTCGCTTTGGATTGGCTAATGTCTTTGCGTTAATTGCTTTATATTTATTTGGTGTTAAAGAAATGATGGTTGTTAATGCCATGCGCGTGTTTTTAGGAAGTTTATTGCGGGGAACGATCTTTGGGTCAACTTTCTGGATCAGTTTCAGCGGCGTATTACTATCGATGATCGTATTGATTATTTTCTATTATTTAAAAAGTAGTCGTATATTTACATCAATTATGAGTTCATTGGCGCACAGTTTAGGGCAACTCTTATTTGTTTCCTTTATGTACCAACAAAAAGGAATGATGCTTTTATATTTTTATTTTATTATCTTAGCTATACCAACGGGAATTGCGGTAGGATTTGTTGCTAATAAAGTTATTGAACGATTGAAACCAAGAATATAGCGCGTGAAAAGGCTTTCGAGCTTTATTTATGCGCTTTTTCTTTTCTTAATAGATTAATATGGATTATAATAACTATCGCTTTAGAAAATCAAAGGAGGCATCATGGATTTTCAAAAAATTATTAATATTGCCGTCATCGCACACGTCGATGCGGGTAAATCAACATTAGTTAACGCATTTTTAAAACAATCGCATGTGTTTAAAGATAATGATAAAGTTGTGGATTGCATTATGGATAGCAATACATTGGAACGCGAACGGGGAATTACTATTTATTCAAAAAACTGTTCGGTAAATTATAAGGATGTCAAAATCAATATTGTTGATACACCGGGCCACGCTGACTTTAGTAGTGAGGTTGAACGTATCATTAAAACCGTGGATACGGTTATCTTATTGGTAGATAGTGCAGAAGGTCCAATGCCACAAACACGTTTTGTATTGCAAAAATCTTTGGAACAAGGATTGCGTCCAATTTTATTAATAAATAAAATTGATAAAAAAGATGCACGCGTGGAACAAGTTATTGATGAAGTTTATGATTTGTTCTTGGAATTAAATGCTACCGATGAACAATTGGATTTCCCTATTTTATATGGTATTGCACGTAATGGTATTGTGCGTTATGAAATGGATGATACCAATGAAGATATCGTTCCTTTATTTGAAACAATTTTAAGTCATTGCCAAGTATATCCAAACCGTGCGGATGAACCAGCGTGCATGCAAGTGAGTGCCTTAGCCTATGATGATTATATTGGCCGCTTAGGTATTGGCCGTGTTTTTGGTGGATGCTTGACTCAAGCAAGCAATGTAATTGTTAAAAACCCTAATGGAAAGCAACAAAAAGCGAAAATTAATCAAGTGTTTGTCTATAAAGGATTAAGTCGTGTTGCGGTAGAAAGTGCTCAATGTGGTGAAATCGTGATGATTGCAGGCATTAGTGATATTGAAATTGGGGACACTATTTGTGGTAACGCTAGTGTAAAAGCAATGAGTGCCATTGAAATTGAAGAACCTACATTAAGTATGAACTTTATGGTTAATACTTCGCCTTTTGCTGGTAAGAGTGGTAAATTTGTTACTAGCCGTAACATTAAAGAACGTTTAGCCAAAGAATTGGAAGTCAATGTTGGTTTGAAAGTAGAGGAAACAGATTCTACGGATTGCTTTAAAGTAAGTGGCCGTGGCGAATTGCATTTATCGATATTATTGGAAAATATGCGTCGTGAAGGGTATGAAGTCGCTGTTAGTAAACCGGAAGTTATTTTTCACAAAATTAATGATAAATTATTTGAACCATGTGAAGAAGTTGTATGCACTGTACCAAATGAATATTCAGGTACTGTCATTTCGAAATTAAACCTACGTAAAGGTGTAATGAAAAACATGGTGGAAGAGGGGTCGTATACGCGTATTGAATACGATGCCCCTACCCGCGGCTTATTAGGATATCGTAGTGAATTTATTAATGATACACATGGTGAAGGTACTTTGGTTCGTCACTTTAAAGGGTATGAACCTTATAAAGGTGAAATTGTTCAACGTACCAATGGTGCGTTAATTTCCACAGAAACTGGTGGTGCAATGACCTATGCTTTATGGAATATTCAAGAGAGAGGTATTCTTTTTATTGGTGCGCAAACACCAGTTTATGAAGGTATGGTCATTGGTATGGCTGCGAAAAACATGGATATGGAAGTCAATCCAATTAAAAATAAGAAAATGACAGCTGTACGTTCTACTGGAAATGATGAAGCCATGAAATTGGTACCACCAAAGATTATGAGTTTAGAAGAAGCGTTGGAATTTATTGAAGATGATGAGTTAGTTGAAATCACTCCAGATGCTATCCGTATTCGTAAACGTTTCTTAACAAATCTAGAACGACGTCAACATTTAAGATCAATTACAAAAGAAGAGAATTAGTTATTTAACAAGCTTGCTATTTTATAGCAAGCTTGTCGTTGTGTATAGGTGATAGTTTATGAAAAATGATTTAGGAAAAGATGCCATTGGTAAGCTTGTAAAAGCCATTGCAATCCCTTGCATGATTGCACAATTTGTTTCTGTTTTGTATTCGATAGTTGATCGAATGTATATCGGTAACATTGCTGATGTTGGGTCTTTAGCATTGGCTGGTGTTGGTGTATGTGGCCCCATTGTTACTATGATTAGTGCATTTGCCAGCTTGGTTGGCGTGGGTGGGGCACCGTTAGCTTCCATTGCCATGGGGGAAGGTGATAGTGCGAAAGCAGGAAAAATTATTGGTAATGCTTTCGTGTTAATGATTGTGATTTCTATATTGGTCGTTATGGGTATTTATCCATTTAGAAATTGGATGTTATTAACATTTGGTGCTTCGCAGGTAACTTTACCGTATGCATCCACATACTTTACTATTGTATTGTTAGGAACTCCTTTCGCTTTATTGAGTGTGGGCATGAATAATTTTATTAATTGTCAAGGACATGCAAAGTTGGGAATGTTTTCCGTTGTGATTGGGGCGTTGAGCAATATGATTTTGGACCCGATTTTTATTTTTGGATTTAATATGGGGGTTGCTGGTGCTGCAATTGCTACGGTAATTTCGCAAATTATCTCGTCAATTTTTGTGTTGAGTGTTTTATTTTCTAAGTTTTTACCTGTACGTTTAAAATTGCAAAAATTAGAATTTAAAACGTGCTTAAATATACTACGTATTGGGTTGACCCAATTTATTATTATTGCGTTTGATAATATTATGATTATTGCAATGAATGCACAATTGCAACACTATGGCGGGGCGTCAATGGGGGATATATTAATTAGTGTTAATACAATTGTTCAATCATTAATGTTAGTGGTACTCATGCCATTGGGTGGCATTAGTGGCGGAACCCAATGTATTCTTTCCTATAACTATGGTGCTTACCAAATAGAACGGGTTAAAGAAAGTTACAAATACATTTCTAAAGTCTGTATATTATTTACATCAACGCTATTTGTTATGATATGGTTATTTGCCCGCCAATTTATTTATCTATTTAATAATGATCCTATAATTGTTGAAACAACGATTAAAGCTATACGTATTTGTACATTATTTATTATTCCACTTGGATTACAATATGAACTTGTCGACGGAATGACAGCGTTAGGTCAAGTCAAAATATCTTTAGGTTTAAGTTTCTTCCGCAAAACGGTTTACTTCTCTGCGTTATTTTTATTACCAATCTTTTTTGGGAGTATGAGTATATTTGCAGCAGAGGCATTAAGTGATATTATCGCGCCAATGTTTTCCATATATATTGTTAAACGTAATTTGGACGGCATTTTACAATGGCGTATGAGTATGCGTTAACATTTTTAAGAATCAATTTTTTATTGGTTCTTTTTTTTGTTTGAATAGAGGTACGTATTTTAATGCTTAATAAACAAAAATTAAAAAAATAAAAAAATTTTAAAAAAATAGTTGCAGATATTTTTTAATTCATGTATATTAATAGGGCAGTCAGCAAGACTGACGCGGTTATGGTTCTTTAGCCAAGTTGGTAAGGCAACAGACTGCAACTCTGTGATCACCGGTTCAAGTCCGGTAGGAACCTCCAGATCGCGGGGACATGGCGGAATTGGTAGACGCATCGGACTTAAAATCCGGTGGTGCTAAAACACCGTGAGGGTTCAAGTCCCTCTGTCCCCACCATTTAAAAAAATCAGTTGGTGTTACCAACTTTTTTTGTGCTTTCATAATTGCTTTAAGATTTATTTGTGAAATATTCATATTTTTTTTATGTTGATTTGATTAAGTACTATAATATATTAGATGCATTGTTGTCTATTAACAATGTGAAAAAGGAAGCGAAGGTGAAGTCAAGTGGATTTATCAAACTTTAAAGAACTTGTTACGTTTGATCAATCAATTGTTAAAGCTTTGATGGATAAAGAAGTCGAAAAGAAACAGATGAGCGATAAAATTGATGCGGAAAAAGAAGCGTATCGGGTTAAATCGTGGAATAGCGTCAATGAAAAGCTTGAAACGAAACGTACGCAGAGTAAACAACGAATTGCGCATGATTCGCAAATGATCAAAGAAACATTTGTTGCGCACCAAAAACATTTGGATGATACATTCAATGCTAATAGAGCGCAATGGATTGAATCCATTACGAAAAATATTTTTGACTAAGAATTAGTTGATTGCAAAGGAGGGGTAAGTTTGGGATTTTCCAAAGGCGCCATGAGCGCAAAAGCCAAAGCAATGTATGGTGAACGTATCCGACCAAGTGATTATGCACAATTAATTCAGAAGAAAAGTGTTGCTGAAGTTGCAAGTTATTTAAAACATGAAACGTATTATCGCAAAACATTAGCCGCAATTAATGAGAATAGCATTCATCGTGGGCAATTGGAAATGTTATTACGATATAACTGGTTTGAACGTTTTTCTGATTTATTGCGCTATGCTGAAAAGCAATCGCATTTCTACCATTATATTGTCGGTTATAACGAAATCGAACAGATAATGGCATGTTTGCATATGCTACAAAATGGCGATAAATTAGATTTAATTTCAAAAATGCCAGTGCACTTGGCGCAATACATGGACTTTGATTTATTTGCATTAGCCAAAGTTACAAGTTATGACCAATTATTGGATATTGTTAAAAATACGCCGTATTATGCGATATTGAAGAAAGCTCAACAAAGGGACATGGGAGATTTTGATTTTGTGGATGTTGAAAGCCAATTGACCCATTTATATTACAATGAACTTATTGCAACTGTTTTGAAATGCTTTAAAGGTGATAAATTGAAATCAATTGTGTCTTTTTTCTCCAGTCAAATAGAGTTGGACAATTTAATTAAGATTTACCGGTTGAAAAAGTATTACGATGCACCTGCGGATAAAATACGGAAAGTGGTGACACCACATTATTATTGGTTTTCAAAGAAAGATATTGATCATTTAATTGATGAATGCAATGGTGATCAAGTGTTTGAAGCTTTAAAAAACTCACGGTATAAAGGATTTATGAGTGATACGAATTTCACTTACATTGAGTATCACGCTAAATACATTAATTATGCCATGAGTCGTCAACAACTTAATTTCAGTAATGATCCAGATATTGTATTAATGAGTTATATGATCATTTCTGAAATGGAAGTTGAAAATTTAGTGGATATTATTGAAGGTATTCGTTATCATATTGCACCCGATAAGATTGCGAATTCTTTGATTCAATAGGAAGGAAGGGGATTATGGCAATTGAAAAAATGAGCTTTGTCAGTTGTATCAGTGATAAAGCACATATGGATGATATGCTGCAAAAGGCACTGACGAGTCAATTAATCAGTGCAGAAAATGCAACGTATCTTCTCAGCCAACATTTTGAAGGAACACCGATTCAAGAAGAAAATTATTACGAAGAAGACATTAATGTTTTGCAAGGGTATGCGCAATTATTGGCACTATCATTAAATCATGAAATTAAGCCAAATAAGGAATATACAAAACAAGAAATCGATGATTTAATGGCACACTATGAAAAAGCGTTTGCATGTTGTCAAGAAAATAAAAGCAATACCAACTTAAGTGAAGACGATGAACAAGCGTTGGATCTGATTCGACCATTAGGTTATGAAGCGTTAAATCATTTACAATACATTAATGTACGTTTTGGACGTCTACCAATTCAATCTTTAAAGAAATTAACGATTCTTGAACCTGAAGATTATATCTATGAAGTGGTTAAAAGCAATGAAGTGTATGCATGGGTGATTTTTGCATGTGCGGATGATAGCTTAAGCGCGATGGTGGAAACATTGAATTCATTTTATTTTGAAACCATTGAAATTCCACAAGTTGATCGCAAAGCCATTGCATTGGCTTACAAAGATCAATTAAATGATTTATACGCTTATTGTTTGCAAGGCAGTGCTCGTATGAAATTGCACAGTTACATTTTAAAAAATGATGAGCATTATGCAATGGCGGGATATGTAGCTAATAAAGATTTAGAGCAATTTAAAGCATTGATGCAAGATTGTACTGTAAGTATTGAAGTAAAAGACAATGTGCAAGATACGATTAAAGCACCAACACTTTTGAAAAATAATTGGTTTGTTAAACCATTTGAATTATTTGTCAAAATGTATTCATTACCGGATTATACCGAAATTGATCCAACACCTTTCCTTGCCATTACGTATTGCTTATTATTTGGCATTATGTTTGGTGATTTAGGGCAAGGGGCCTTGTTATTTATTGGCGGATTATTAATTGAAAAGAAAACAGGAAATCAATTGGCGGGTATTATTGGACGTTGTGGTATTGTGGCCATGGTATTTGGATTCTTGTTTGGTAGTGTATTTGGGAATGAACATTT
>CALCFG010000114.1 GCA_937900565.1 uncultured Erysipelotrichaceae bacterium | reverse complement strand
ATATATTGGCGCGTGTTTGCAAGGGAGTGCAAATATCTTTGTTAGTCGGAATTTTCGCAACATTAATTTCTTCAATTATTGGGGTAACTCTGGGGTTATTGAGCGGTTATTTTGGTGGTTTATTGGATCATTTGTTAATGCGTTTTACTGATATGGTAATGAGTTTTCCATATATTTTATTGGTACTTGTTGCTGCTGCTATTTTCAAACCCGGACTAATCAGCATTATTTTAATTTTAGGTTTTGTCGATTGGCCGGGAATGGTACGTATTGTGCGCGGTAATGTTTTGGCTTTAAGGGAGAGTGAATTCATTAAAGGTTGTCAAGTAGCTGGACTTCCTTGGTATAAAATTTTATTTTCTGAACTATTGCCTAATACAGTGGCACAAATATTAGTTTATGCAACCAATGTATTGGCCATGAGTATGTTGGATGAAGCTGCTTTATCTTTTTTAGGTTTAGGTGTTCAACAACCTACGGCTTCCTTAGGGAATATTTTAAACAGTGCCAATAGCATTACTGTATTGACAGAGAAATGGTGGATGTGGGTACCTGCGGGTGTTGTGTTAGTTTTATTGGTAGTTAGTATTAATTTTATTGGGGATGCATTACGCGATGCATTTGATCCAAATGGAAAGGATATGTAATAAATGGATTATATCGAATTATTTAAATGGTTTCATCAACACCCTGAAATATCGTTTCAAGAATTTAACACTACTGCAAAAATAAAAGAAGTATTGAGTCAGTATAACGTAATGCTGATGGATACTCCTTTAAAAACGGGTCTTGTTGCATTGATTGAGGGCAAACACCCTGGTAAAACGGTTGGCTTTCGTGTCGATATTGATGCGTTGCCTATTCAAGAAACATCAGGTTTAGATTATGCCAGTTTAAAGGATGGTGTAGCTCATTTATGTGGCCATGATTTTCATATTACTTGTGGCATTGCAGTTGCAATAGCACTAAATGAGAATAATGATAAGTTACATGGTAATGTGAAAATAATTTTCCAAGCGGGGGAAGAAACTTCCATTGGTGCTTTAGATATTATGAAACATCATCTTGTGGATGAAGTTGACTATTTTGTTGGACTACATGCAGACCCAACCAATCCGGTAGGTACATTGGGTATTAGTGAAGGTGCGGTATGTGCTGCTGTGGATCGATTTAACTTAATCGTTAACGGCATTGGATGCCATGGTGCGCATCCGGATGATGGAAAGGATCCGCTTGTTGCTGCTTTGGCTATTGGTAATGCTTTACCAACCATCATTTCCCGCAATCTTAATGCATTTCGACCTTCTTTATTATCTTTAACGCGAATTGAAGCAGGTAATACGTGGAATGTTGTACCTACTAATGCTGTGTTGGAAGGAACGTTCCGTACCATGGATGCTAATGACCGTCAATTGGTCAAACAACGTATTGAAACATTAGCTACTTCTATTGCGAATGGGTATGAATGTACGTGTGATTGTGAGATTGTTTCTGGTGCCGGGGTCGTATTTAACAATCCAATGATCGTTGAGCATGCAGTTAAAGTCGCAAATCAATGTCAATTAACGGTTGTAGCAGAAGAAAAGAGTATGGGGGGGGATGATTTTAGTTACTATTCCGAATTAAAACCAAGTGTTTATATTAAAGTTGGAACCGGTGTAGGGCCAACAATTCATCAATCGAATTTTAAGGTAGATCCATCGGCATTACCTGGTAGTATTCACTATTTTGTTAATTTAATTCAAACTTTATTAG
>CALCFG010000113.1 GCA_937900565.1 uncultured Erysipelotrichaceae bacterium | reverse complement strand
ATATTTCAAGGATGAATTATTTGAATTGCTTTGGTCTTGTTGTAGGCTACAACCAACACTAGATAACATTAAACTCAAGGTTAATAAACTTTTATTCATTTTTTTAAAATTCATTGATTACCTCTTTTTCTTCAATTGCCTTGCAACTTTACGTGAAGCTACAGGTATTTGATACTTCGTACGAATCACCGCTATATCGACATTACCCGTTGCCAGTTTATCTTGGCTTGTTTGCATTCGCTTTGATTTTGATTGTTTAGAAATGGTTTTCGCATTTTGTTTTGCATTCGTGTTTTTTTGATTTGTTGATTTTTTTACTGTTAATTTCTTAGCTACTTCTTTTGATGCTATTTTATGTTCATCTTTTACAACAGTAGTTTTTTTGATTGCAGAGTCAATTGCTTTAGGTTCACTTACATTACGCGAAACACGTTTTAAGATACGTTTGCCTTCGCGATCAACAGTTTTAACCGCTTTAGTGGCAGGCTTTTTAGCAGTTGATTTTTTCGCAACAGTTTTTTTCACATCGCCATCTTTTTTCGTTGCACTGCTGCTTGTTTTCCTTGATTTAGGTGTTTGAGATATTTTCGTAGGTTCAACTTTAACTTCATCTACCTTATCTTCAATAGTTGCTTCACTTACTTTGTTAACATCATTCGTAGTTACTTCAATAGCATCATGACTAACAATAAAGGCTTCATCTTCTCCATAAAGACGTGGATTAATATCGATATGGACATTTTCTCTAAAGTAACATAAATAAATATAATGAAAAATTATACTTGATAATCCCAAAGTCACAATAAAAATTGGGTAGGTGTATTTAAAATTATTAAAATCATTTTGAATGGAATATTGGCACATTAACCGATGCCCAGAAATAATCGTATGCTGAGTTAAATAAATGGATAAATAACGCGATACGATTGGATAAGCCAAGCCAAAAGTAAAAACGCATGAAACAAGAGCCAACACACGGTAAAATATATATTGTGAAAAGACACCATCAAAAAAGCTATCCGCTTGATCATTATCAAAATGTATAGATGTGGAGCGTAATTGATAATAATCCAATTTACACGCACCACTTAACCAATACAAGCCAAACGTTAACCAAGTTAACAACGCCCATTTTATCCCTTTAAAAAACCAAGTATACCATTTAGAAGAAAACTGTATGGCAAACCCGCTAATATTTGAATGATTAAATTCATAGTTATCACGCCAATAAAGTAAAATACCAGATAATAAACCAAAAGAAACAAGCGATCCTATATATACCAATGCATTAAGAGCAATTGTTTTTACCATATCCCCCTGATAAGCCGAATTGGGTTGATTTTTAAGATAATCCGTCACTTTAACAAAATCAGTTTTACTTGTATTTAAATCAAATAATTGAATAAAATCATTCCACCAATTTTTTAAAGAAGCATAATCAAATACTGATTTTGTATCAAACACTGTTGGATAATACAAAATAATTATTCCAAAAACACTAATAAAAAATAATGGTGATACATAAACCAATAAAATAGCCAACAAACTGATAACTATTCCTATAACAAGTAAATTAATCTTTTTTTCTTGAACAATGGCAATAATCCATTGCATGCAAAAAGCGATAGCAAAAAAGCTAACAATCCATGAAAAAGCAATATATAAATAATCAAATATAAATTGTCCTATAAATAAAACAGTAGCCAATCCTGCACTTTCATACGAAAAATCAATGGCCAATTGCATACCTTGATTGACCATCAACATATCTTTTGCGAAAGTTAAAAAATTTGAAAGAAAATTAAAAAAATAGGTTAAAAATGCCCAAAAGAACAAGGTTAATGTATTACGTTGCAATCTAACTTTCTTCATTTAAGCACCTCCTTTTTAACCAACCAATTTATTATAAAGAAAACTTTCTTTAGTTACAAGACGCGACTATTTTATTAAAATTTTCACTCAAAGCTAACACCATGATTTGGATAAACTTGATTCCATAAGTTATAAAAGTAATCTAAAGAATAGCTACCATCATTTAGTGTATGTTTATTAAGGTCATTAGGTAAATAATCGCTCAATGGAATTATTTTAAATTTGCTAAAACTATTTTCTATCTGATTAATAAGTGGAATCATATTAATCCGCTTAAATGAATGCTCACCATTTGTAATATCATAGCTGAGTTCAAGACTTAGCATAGCTTCAAGCATGCATTGCATTTTATCTTGTGCACTAATAAAATTACCCAATGAATAAACAACTACTGTTTCGCACCCATTGGGTTGAGTTAAAACTTGCATTGGTTGAATGACATGTGGATGAGTTCCAATGATAACATCAGCTCCATTCTCACACATTAATTGTGCTAATTGTAACTGTTGATCATTGGGTTGAATTTGATATTCACTTCCCCAATGAATACTTACCAATTGAATATCACTTAACTCACTTAATTCATTTAAATCATTCACTATAGCTTCCTGATCAATCAAATCAACCAAATAAGAATAATCAGAAGGTAATGTATGCCCATTTAATCCATACGTATAACCAAGAAAACCAACTTTAATTCCATTAATGGTTTTAATGACATAATCAGCATCATTAATGGCTAAATGCACGCCTGTAGTAATGACATCGTAATTGCCGTGAATATAATCATATTCATCCATTAACGCATTTACCCCTTTATCTAAACTATGATTACTACTTAATGCTAACCAATTAAATCCTATCGCAATTAGATCATCAATAATTTGAGTGGGTCCATTAAAATTAGGATAATTGGATAATCCATATGCACTACCCGCAGCCAATGTTTCTAAATTAGCGTAGGCGATATCACTTTGCTCTATGTAAGAAATCATTGGCAGATAAAAAAGTTTGAAATCATAATCATCCTCGCCAAGTGTTGCCGCCTTATAAACAGCGCCATGAATCAAATTATCCCCCACTGCAACCAGTTTTAAATTAATATTCGTTTGCGGAGCAAACGAAACGATTGGTTCATTACTTAATTGAATTGTTGAGCTCGGCAATGGTTCTTTATAATCTGTACACGCACTCAACATAAGTGCTATTAAAATTAAAACTATCTTTTTCATACTACAATTATATAAAAAATAAGTGGACACAGTGAATTAAGGGGAGTATCACGTGACCACTTATTCTAAAACAACGTTTTAAAGAGGGATTTTATGAAGATTGTAAGCTTTTAATTATGTCTTTCTTTAGCTTACGTGAACAGTATATAAATCTTATGTGTGTTAGATATGTAACAATTTAAAGAAATTATGTGAAAAAAAGATATTCATTGAATACCTTTTATTTTTAATTAATTATTAGGCTTACCCAATAATTTGAACATATTCTTTTTATAAACTTCAACACCAGGTTGATTGAATGGATTACTACCATTTAATAATGTTGTCATAGCAATTGCTTTAAAGAAGAAATACATTAAATAAGCTAAATTCATTTCATCCATTGCATCGATAGTTATAATCAAATTAGGTACATGTCCAGTTTCTTCATGGGCTTGTAAAGTACCTTGCATTGCCATTTTATTAACCCAAGAAACATTTTTACCAGCCAAATAATTCATATGGTCTAAATCTTGCGCATCACTTGGGAAAATTAAATCTTTTTGCGGTTGATTTACTAATAATAATGTTTCAAATAAGATTTTCTTACCTTCTTGAACAAATTGTCCCAATGAGTGCAAGTCAGTAGAAAAGCATGCACTATCTGGTAAAATACCTAACCCATCTTTTCCTTCACTTTCACCAAATAATTGTTTCCACCATTCTCCAAATTGAACCATTTGCAATTCATAAGATACTAACATTTCAACATTGTATCCTTTTTCTTGCAACATTCGACGTGCTACTGCATATTGATAAGCTAAATTGTCTTTTAAATCTGCTTTACCGAAATCTACATAAGCTTTTTTTAAACCTAACATAAAGCTATCAATATCCACACCCATAATGGCTAATGGTAATAAGCCAACAGGAGTGATCACTGAAAAACGTCCGCCAATATCATCTGGAATAACAAATGTTTCATAACCTTCTTGATCTGCTAACGCTTTTAAAGCACCTCTTGCTTTATCTGTAGTAGCAATAATCCGTGTTTTGCATTCTTCTTTACCATATTCTTTTTCCATATATTCTTTAAAAATACGGAATGCTAAACTTGTTTCAGTAGTCGTACCAGATTTACTGATAACATTCATAACCACAGATTTACCCTTAATATGTTCCAATACTTGAGATAAATAGGTGCTTGAGAATGTATTACCAATAAAAATGATTTCAGAATCACGATTTGGATATAATCCTTGTAAAAATTCCAAAGCGGCACGAGCACCCAAATAAGATCCGCCAATTCCACAAACTAATAAAACTTGCGCTTTGCCTTTAACACGATTGGCAACTTCTTTTAAATGTTCATATTCTTGTTTATCGTAATTATTAGGCCAATCTACCCATCCTGTATAATCATTCCCTAAGCAAGTTTTGTTGTGTAATGATTCATGGATAACTTTGACTTTATCCGCAAAAGAATCCATGCTTCCATCTAAGAAAGCGTGAGATGCATCAAATTGTAACATATTCATATTCTCCTTTATTTGTTCCACCCAAATAGGTAACATCGCTTGCAATGAGTCAAACCCTATATTGCCTTGAGGCAATAAAGCACGTTTTGTTAAATGTTTACCACGTCTACTTTTCCGCGCAGTTAATGCTTTTAGTGAACAGCGCGCTTGATGGCTTGTTTCATCAAAATCAATAATTTTGACATAAATCGTATCCCCAACATGAACAAAGGATGCAACATCTTTAACAAATCCGTTACTGATTTCAGAAATATGAATCAAGCCATTGGTTGAATCATCTAAGGTGACAAATGCACCATATGCCTGAATTCCACTTACTTTTGCTAATACAACTTGTCCTACTTGATAATTCATACTTTCCTTCATTGCTCTATAATTATAATGTAAGTCAACGCTTTTGTTTATGCTATAATTTTTAAAAGTGGTGAAAATAGTATGATATCAAATTTATTTCCATTATGGGCAGCCTTAATTGCCAATGTTATAGCCCAAGTTTCCAAACCTTTTTTTTATTATATTAAAACCAACCAATGGCGCTGGACTCATATCTTTGAAAGTGGTGGTTTTCCAAGTTCACATACCGCAACCGCATCAAGCTTAGCTTTAGCGACCGGTATTGTAGATCATTTTCAATCCAGTGCGTTTGCAGTTGCGGTCATTGTATGTTTGGTGATTTGTTATGATGCCGCCAATGTACGGTATTATTCTGGACAAAACATTCGCATTACCCAACAATTAGTTAAAGATATTGAATTATTAACTTCCACAAAATTAACCGACCCAATTTATCAAACCCGTCTTAAAAGTGTATTAGGACATAAATGGATTGAAGTGGGTGGCGGTTTCATTTGGGGAATAGCTACCACTGGTATTTTATATTTATTATTTTATTAATGATTCGAGGTTTAATATGAGTGAACAATTAATTCAAGACGAAACAGAAGAAGTTATTATTGCCATTAAACAAACGCTAGAAAAAATTCGACCATTTATCCAAGGTGATGGTGGTGATGTTCAATTTGTTGCTTACAAAGATGGAATAGTCTATATTTCTATGTTGGGCGCATGTGCAAGTTGTATGATGATTGATACAACAGTCAAAGAAGGTATTGAAACTATTCTATTGGAAGAAGTACCTCAAGTTCAAGAAGTACGTTTGGTTCAATAGCATGTTTATAAAAATGATGGTTGTTTCTATAACCATCATTTTTCGTATAACATATTTACTATTATGGGAAGTTCTATGCAATTAAAAACATTATATCATATTGCCATTATTGGCAGTGACTAGAATCAATCCAAATACTTCTATGTTGATTTGCTTGGGTTTGATGTTATTAGTGAACATTATCGAAAAGATAGAGACGACCATATCCTAAATTTAACAAGAAATGGTTTTACAATTGAACTATTCATCATGAAAAACCATCCCAACGGCTTGAGCTACCCTGAAAGCTATGTCTTGCGTCATATTGCATTTAAAGCAGATTCGCTAAAACAATCATTAAACGATTTGAATGCGCTAGGTATCAAAACTGAACCCATTCGCATTGACCATTATACTAACACGATGATGACTTTCTTTTTTGATCCCGATGGATTACCAATAGAAATACATGAATGACCTCATGTATACAAATTAGTTAACGTAAAGGGCATAAAATAACAATACTTACTAACATTACATCTCAATCAAGAAGTAACAACAATAATATTATTAATCAAAGTTTATTTTAAACAATCCAAACTTATTTTAATTCCATTGTTACTTGACTGTGATTACCCTGAATCGTAAAAGTAGCGTAACTTCCGACAATAAAAGGCATGCAGGGTTCATAATGTCCATAATCAAAATCCATAATGATAGGAACATTAAAATCATTCAGAATCGAGGTAATGCAATTGTAAGCATCCATAGATAACGTATGCATACCAAATGCAGTTAAACTGCGTCCAAATATGAATCCATTTACATAATTGAACCATCCCGCATTTTTAAGTTGCCATAATCCTCTCGCGATCATAAATGGTGTCAACTCGCATGCATCCAATACCCAAATAATACCGTCATTCGCATTCCGCTCATTAAATTGTTTAACATAATCAAACTGTGTTCCACATAAATTTAGTAAACAATCCAAAGTACCAACCAATAATCGCCCCTTAATAGTCCCATTAAAGTTTAAAGGACTTTTAACATACTTGACTTCCTTATTCAATTGATAGCCAACTAATGGATTGTCTTTATCTTTTAGACTATCTTTTTCCCATTTATCATAGCTTTCTAATGTAATGGTATTATTAATGAAATGATTCCCTGTTAATAAATGATATGCATCTTGAACACATTGATGCATTGGGGTTAATCCAAAACTTCCCATATTTGTACCGTTAATGGAAGCAATATCATACCCAGTAGTTAATACAAATGAAAAATTAGTATTATCACTAAATCCCATAAACCATTTTTCGTTTGCCTTAGCAATGGCATTAAAATCAAGGAACGGCAATATTGTGCACATCATTTCGCCGCCACCCACAGAGATAATTCCTTGATTTTCGCTTAAATAAGCGTCCATTAATTCTTTCGCACATAATTGTGGTGTATTACTAATACCTATGCCATTGCCTAGGTAGATATTGCTTCCTTCATGAATGCAATAACCTTTACGTTTAAACCATTCGATCGCATGCTTAACTTGACTATGGTAAGGCTCAATATTGGCACCAAAGCTAGGCGCAACTAAATCAATAACTTGACTCTTGTGAATGAATTGTGGATATCTCATACATTTTCCTTTCCAAAGTATATTGTGTGATTCGTAGGATAATTTAACAAAATTAAATTCCTATTGCTATTGTATACTAAATACATGCAAGTTAAATGTCCAATCTGTTCCCTTCCTTTACAACTTAATGGGAACCAACTCGTCTGTAAAAATCACCACAGTTTTGATAAAGCTAAACAGGGTTATTTTCATCTAGATATAACCAACAAAAAAAGTAAAGGTGATGATGCTTTGATGGTGCAAGGTAGAATTCGTTTTTTAAATACTGGAGCCTATGCCTTTTTAAAGGATAAACTCAATGTCCTAATGCAACAATATCAAGTAGAATCTTTATTGGATTATGCTTGTGGACCTGGGTACTATTGTCAGGGAATGGATGTCAACGATAAAATAGGCATTGATTTAAGCAAAAATGCAATAAAATACGCCGCTAGTCATGATTCTAGCAGTCACTATTATGTCGCCAATGGATTTCATTTACCTTTTTTTGATAATAGTTTTGATTGTATCCTAGTTGTCTTCGCACCCAATAGTTTAGAAGAGTTTAAACGCTTATTAAAACCCAATGGAATATTAGTAATCGTAACCCCAGCAGCTAATCATTTAATTGAAATCAAGAAAGTACTGTATAAAAATGTATATACCAATACATTCCAGGCGTTATCCATGCCTTTTCACTTGGTAGATAATCATGTTATTAGTCAACGTGTTACTATGGATCAAACTATGATTAGTGATTGTTTTGATATGACACCTTATCGCTACAAAACAAGTAAAGAAGCTATTGATAAGTTACATAAAATTGATCAACTAAATGTTACTTGTGA
>CALCFG010000112.1 GCA_937900565.1 uncultured Erysipelotrichaceae bacterium | reverse complement strand
GCATGTAATTTGCAATATTAATAATGGGGTTAAACTAATAAATGGTATGAGTTGAACGATTAAAGCGCAAAAACAAGCAATAACTAATGTAATAAAAATAGAAAAAGGTTGATTGATTTTTTTGTTAATTAACCGTAGATTTGGTGTACATAGACTGCTTTTATAACTTTGATAAAGATGGGTAATTTCGCTTTCATTTAATATTCTGGTTACTTTGACTTCAATATAACCATCACTTACTTTGTAACCACTGGCAATGGGATCATCTTTGTGAACGTGCATTGTATTTTGTTGGTTTAATAGACCGGTAAGTGTGGCATTACCGTTAATGACAATGCCATCGTTAACGATGGTATTGCCTTTACGGTAGGCTACCGTATCATTTACTTGAATGCTTAAAGGATGAATGGGTAAGAATGTATCTCCAGTTTTTATATTTAATGATTCGTTAATGCCACGAATGTAATTAATGTATGGTTTTAATGTTTGGTAATGAATCGTTTGTTCAATTAAATAGTCACTACTTTCAATAATGCATAGTGCAAAATACAATGCACTGAATTGAAATAAGGCGTTGGAAGAAGAGGCTAAGAGTGCAGATAAAAGAATAAATAGTTGTAAGAAATTTAAACAATCTTTATAGGTTGACTTTAAATGAATTAAACGATGAATAATATTGATCCAATTGACGCTGTTTGTCAATAAACTAAGAATTATTAATAAGAGATTAAAGATATACCAATAAGAATGTATAAATGTAGAACCAATCAAATGAATACCAAATAAAATAATGCTAACCATCCACACGATGGATGCGTAGCTTTTTTCAAAACTAATGACTTGATAGTCTAAGCATTTATTTTCAATCATTAGTCGCAACGAATCGTAGTCTATTTCTTTATGATCATAATCGATAATGTATAAAAATGAAGTGATTGGTTTCACTTTGTTTATGGCTTCTATTTGGTTTAATGCATGTTCCATTTGACTGGTACATTCTTTGCGACTTTTTAAATAAATTAATTGCTTCATAATGTAACATTTAGATTTTAACACAGGATACTCTATTGCAATTATGTTAATGGTGTGAGAGAATACAATCATTAAAAATGACTAAACGTCATTTTTAATGAAAACGTTTGTGATAATTGCTTAAGATTACGCAAACAGTATTATTTCACCATATTTTTTTGCTAAAATAGAGCTAAGTGAAAGAAGGTGTTACAGTAAACGAAAGAATTAGTGCTTTACAAGCAAAAATGAAACAAAAGGGAATTGATATTTATTATATTCCGACCAGTGATGATCATAACAGTGAATATACTGCCGATAAATATATGGTACGTAAATTTATGAGTGGATTTACTGGCTCTGCAGGTACATTGATTGTTACTAAAGATCAAGCGCATTTATGGACAGATGGAAGATATTTTGTGCAAGCTGAAAATCAATTGAAAGATAGTTGCATTACTTTAGAGAAAATGGGACAAGAAGGTGTACCTACGGTAATGGAATTTATTGATCGTCATGTAAATGATAAGTCAGTGATTGGATTCGATGGCAATGTCGTTATGAGTGATTTTGCGAACCAATTAAAAGAAAAATTTAAAGATCGCCATATTAAACTTGTGTATGATACAGCCTTATGTGATGATCTATTTACGACACGTCCTGAGTTACCAAGTGATAACTATTGGTTATTAGCGGAAAGATATACTGGTGAAAGCGCAGCAAGTAAAGTGAATAAGATTCGTCTTGCGATGCGCGATAAGAAAGTGGATGTTGCGTTACTTACGCAACTCGAAGATGTTGCTTATACAACCAACTTACGTGGTAATGAAGTAAGTGATACACCGGTATTTTATGCGTATATGTTGGTAACGTTAGATAAAGCTACCCTTTATTGTGATATTAATAAAGTGAGTGTTTCCGTATTACCTTACTTAAATGAAAATGGAATTAGCATTGCAAGTCAAGATAACTTAGTTAAAGATTTAGCTTCCTTTAAAAAGCTAACGATATGGGCTGACTTGTCCACAACAAATGTGAATTTATATGAATCCATACGTAAAGATTGTTCAATTGTTAATGAATCAAGTGCAGTGGTAATGATGCGTGCGATTAAAAATCCAATTGAAACAAAAAATTTACGTAAAGCCCATATCTTAGATGGTGTTGCGGTTACGAAGTTCATGTATTGGCTAAAACAAAATGTTGGTAAGATGGACTTGGATGAATACAGCGCACAAGAAAAATTATTGGAATTTCGTAAAGAAGGTAGTGGTTTTATTGAACCAAGCTTTACAACCATTTGTGCTTATGGTGCCAATGCAGCCATGATGCATTACAGTGCGCCTCAAGTTGGCAGTACGCCAATTGAAAAGAAAGATTTCTTACTTGTGGATTCTGGTGGCCAATATGTGTATGGTACAACTGATGTTACGCGTACATTTGTAATGGGTAAAACCGATAAAGAACATAAGAAATGGTATACGATAGCTTTACGTAGTTATTTAGAATTAATGAACGTTAAATTCTTGTATGGATGTTCTGGTTTGTCATTGGATTGTGTGGCAAGAAATCCTATTTGGCAATACGATATGGATTACCAATGTGGTACAGGCCATGGAGTAGGTTATTGCTTAGGTGTGCATGAAGGACCGCAAGGCTTTAGATGGCGGATTTCTCCGTTGCGTAAAGAAGATGCTATCTTAGAAGAAGGCATGGTATTAACGGATGAGCCAGGTGTTTACTTACCAGGGGTAATGGGTATTCGTCATGAAAATCAAGTTATAGTTGCTAAGGGTAAGAAAAATGAATATGGTCAATTCATGCATTTGGAAAACTTAACAATGGTTCCAATTGATTTGGATGGTGTGGATACAAAATATTTAACTGAAGATGATATTAATATTTTAAATAATTACCATGCGTTAGTTTATCGTAATTTAAATCGTTACTTTAAAGGTAAAGAATTGGCGTGGTTGAAAAAAGCAACACGTAAAATCAGTAAGTAATGACACTATCGCAGCAAAGAATTTGGTTAATTTCTGGCGTATTGGTTGCCATTCTTTTGCTTATCATTCGTTTGGATTTATGTCTGGGAATGATGGTTGGAATGTTAGCCAGTGCGTATAATTATTCACGAACGTCACGTTATGTGACCCATTTATTAAAAAATGGTAAGAAGGGTGCGTTGTTTTTCTTTACGGGAAATTATGTTGTTATGATTTTAGCATTTTGTATTGCCATTGCATTGGATGAGTGGGTGAGTATTTATACGGTTGCCTTGGGATTGTTTTGGGTTAAACCCGTTATTGTACTGACTGAAGCAAGAAAGAGGTAGTTATGACCATAAAAATCCAAGTGGATGTATTTGTTATTATTGGATTAACATTGTTGTTGGT
>CALCFG010000111.1 GCA_937900565.1 uncultured Erysipelotrichaceae bacterium | reverse complement strand
TTTGGAAGGGGTGGAAGGTAATGATGGTACGAGTGTTACAACTATTGAAGCGGATCCGCTTTACATGGAAGCGCGAGATTATGTTGTTCAGGTTCAGAAGGCCAGTACTTCATTATTGCAGCGCCGTTTCCAAATTGGTTATAATCGCGCAGCGCGAATTATTGAAGCTTTGGAAGAAAATGGAATTATTGGGCCTGCCCAAGGTAGTAAACCACGGGAAGTTTACATGCAAAATGAAAATAACCTATAAAAAGAAAGATTTAGTAATAAAATTAATGCAAAACTATTGCTTTTGTCGGCTTTTTCTTGCATGAAGCATTGACCATGTTATAATTAAACACAGCTTAGTTTTTTAGCTTAGCGCGCCTAAATATGAAAGAAGGAGGATTCTATGGGTATTTTTGATTCGTTAGGAAAAATGGTTCAACCAATTGATGATGAATATGAAGATGAATACGAAGAAGAGGTAGTACAACGCCCAGCAAAAAGTTCACCATATGAATCAAGTAAAAATAATAAATTGAGTGGTTTAACTTCAAATAAGCAATCAGAAATGGCTTTATTTGAACCAAGATCATTTGAAGAAGCTCGTGCAATTGGTGCTAAAGTTGTCGAAAATAGTTCAGTAGTTGTTAACTTACATCGTTTACCTCGTGAATATATGCAACGTACAATTGACTTTTTAACCGGAGTATCATTTGCACTGCATGGAGATATTCAAAAAGTTGGTCCTAATACGATTATGGTTACCCCTCCTACAGTGGATGTAACTGGAACAATCACTTTACAAACTGACGATAACTAATTGATTTAGATTTAAAGCGAAGAACAAGACGGTAAATAAATTAACCAGTAAGCGAGAAGGATTTTGGTGGAAGCCTTTATGGTGATTATTTACGGATCACTTGGGAGCATCTTTTGTGAAATTAATGTAGCAAAAGCGTAGTGCTTGCGTTAAAAGCTTAATGAGTGCATTTGAATATAACGTTTGAATGAATTATGGTGGTACCACGTGAAAGCGTCCGTAAGTTTTATGGATGCTTTTTTATTTATAAGGAGAGAATTATGGAAGGAAAGAATTATAAAGAAACATTAAACATGCCGCATACAGGGTTTGAAATGCGCGGTAATTTACCAAAAAAAGAACCCAAAATGATGGAAAACTGGCAAGCAGAAAATCAATATGAGCAATTGTTGGCTCACCATAAAGGGCAAAAATCGTACGTTTTGCATGATGGTCCGCCATATGCCAATGGAAATTTGCATTGTGGTACGGCAATGAACCGTTCAATTAAAGACTTTATCGTTAGAACACATGCCATGAATGGTTACTATACTCCGTTTTTCCCTGGATGGGATACCCATGGCTTACCAATTGAAAATGCGGTACAAAAATTAGGTGTTAACCGTAAAGAAGTTAGTGCTGCTGAATTTAGAAAAAAATGTGAAGCCTATGCTAAAGAACAAGTTGCGACGCAAATGGCAACAATGAAACGTTTGGGAACAGTGGCTGATTATGATCATCCTTACATTACCTTACAAAAAGGTTTTGAAGCGCGACAAATTAAATGCTTTGCGAAAATGGCGTTAAGTGGAATGATCTACCAAGGTTTAAAACCAATTTATTGGTCACCTTATCAAGAAACCGCGATTGCGGATAGTGAAATTGTTTATATCGATCGCAAAGATCCTACGATTTTCGTTGCCTTTGATGTATTGGATGGTAAAGGGGTATTAACATCAAAAGAAGATCGCTTTGTTATTTGGACAACTACACCTTGGACAATTCCTGCTAACTTAGCAATCTGTTTAAATGAAGCGTATGATTATGCTTTGGTTAAAACAGAAAAAGGTAACTTAGTTGTATTAGCAAGTAAAGTAGATGAATTATTAGCGAAATTTAACCTTGATAACTTAGGTGTTATCAAAACAATGAAGGGTAAAGAATTGGAAGGTATTACAGTAAGTCATCCATTCTATCCGCAACGTCCTTCAGTTGTTATCTTAGGAAATCACGTTACAGATGAAGATGGTACGGGATGTGTTCATACGGCACCAGGTCATGGTCTCGAAGACTTTTATGTTGGTTTAAAATATGGATTAAAAGCTTTCTGTCCAGTGGATGATAAGGGTTGTTTAACCGAAGAAGCAGGTGAAGATTTAGCTGGTAAATTTGTATTGGATGCTAATAAAGATGTAGTTACTAAGTTGGATGAATTAGGTAACTTGATGGCCCTTGAATGGATTACCCACGCTTACCCACACGATGAACGGTTGAAAAAACCAGTGATTTTTAGAGCAACGGTGCAATGGTTTGCATCCATTGATAAAATTAAAGAAGATTTGTTAAAAGCAGTAGAAAATGTGAATTGGTTAAATTCATTTGGACAAGTGCGTTTAAGTAACATGATCAAAGATCGTTCTGACTGGTGTATTTCACGTCAACGTCTTTGGGGTGTACCAATTCCAATCATTTATTGTGAAGATGGTTCACCTATTATTGATGAAGTTGTCTTTGATCATATTGCAGATTTAATCGAACAATATGGTAGCAATGTATGGTTTGAAAAAGAAGCTAAAGACTTATTACCACAAGGTTATACTAATGAAAAATCACCTAATGGTATCTTTACAAAAGAAAAAGATATCATGGATGTATGGTTTGATTCTGGAAGTAGTTGGAATGAATTAACTGATCGTGGTAATTCTTACCCATGTGATTTATATTTTGAAGGTAGCGATCAATACCGTGGTTGGTTCAACTCTTCATTATCAGTTTCGGTTGCAACCAATGGTGTTGCACCATATAAAGCGGTATTAAGTCATGGTTATGTATGTGATTCCAAAGGGGAAGCTATGCATAAATCTGCGGGTAATGTCGTTAATCCATTAGAAATTATTGATAAGTATGGTGCTGATATTTTTAGACTTTGGGCTGCTACCAGTGATTATAAGCAAGATATGCGTATTGGGGATGAGAATTTAAAACAAGTGGCTGACCAATACAAAAAAGTAAGAAATACATTTAAATTCTTATTGGGTAATTTAAATGAAGATGACTTCAATCCTACGAATAATTTAGTCGAATTTGGTGCATTAAATAAGGTAAATCAAGCGATGTTAATGCAATTAAAAAAATTAAATAGTGCAGTTATTGATGATTATATGAATTATAACTATATCGCTGCAACCAGTAAAATGACGAACTTTATGATTACTAATTTAAGTAATTACTATTGCTCATTTACTAAAGATATTCTTTACATTGAAGCTAAAGATGATACAACTCGTCGTGGTGTGCAAACTGTCTTATGGCATGTATGTGATACATTAGTTCGTTTATGGGCGCCTATCTTAGTCTTTACAATGGAAGAAGTGTGGTCTTTCTTTACAAATAAATGTGAATCCAGTGTGCACTATACTGAATTTAATGCATTGGATGAAATCAAAGTGGATGAACAATTATTAACAAATATGGAAATTTGCTTTGAGGTTAGAAGTTCAGTTTTAAAAGCATTAGAACAAGCGAGAGCTAACCAAGAAATCAAAGATAACCAACAAGCGCAAGTAGTATTAGGCTTGCCTGAAGCTACGTTAACTATTTTATCCAATACAATCAATAATTTAAAACAATGGTTAATTGTAAGTAAAGTTACTACATATGCTTCAGATAATGTTGAAATTAAAGTTGGTAAAGCTGAAGGTCATATCTGTCCAAGATGTTGGAATGTCGAAGAAGAAGTTGATGAAGCTGGCTTATGCATTCGTTGCCATCATGTATTAAATAAATAGTAAATTACGTTACCTTTTATAAGTGGAATATACCCTTGTAAATGTTATTGTTATCGAGTTATCCGAAACAGTTGACAAACTTTAATCGGATAACTCTTTTTTCTGTTATTAATAAAGTTGCTGAATTTCAAAACTAAACGCAACTTTTAAGGTGGTAAGAACTACTGTTGCA
>CALCFG010000110.1 GCA_937900565.1 uncultured Erysipelotrichaceae bacterium | reverse complement strand
AATTAATGCCATTGCTCCGCTACATGGACCAGTACTGTCAGAAAACTTAGCTCACTATATTAAACTTTATTTAACTTGGGCCAATTATGAAGTGGAAACACCAGGGACAGTGATTGCTTACAGTTCAGTTTATGGGAATACCAAACAAGCTGCACTGTACTTAGCTGAACAATTGCGTAAAGTTTGCGAAAATGATGTTATTACGTATGATCTAAACACTGCGGACATATCCGAGGTAACTGCGGATGCTTTCCGTTATTCTAACTTAGTATTGGCTTCCATTACTTATAATGCAACAGTATTTCCTAGCATGAAACAATTCATTGATCACCTAACAGAACGTAACTATCAAAAACGTAATATTGCATTGATTGAAAATGGTTCATGGGCACCACTAGCCAATAAAGTTATGAAAGATATGTTTGCTAATAGTAAAAACATTAATATCTTGGGTGAAGTATCTTTTAAATCTTCTTTAACCAGTGGAGATGAATTTGCATTAGCACAACTTGCTGCAAATATTGTAAATGGATAAAAAAGGTAGTTACGAAATAATTTAATTCGTAGCTACCTTTTTTAAATATTTATTTTTTTGTTTTAACGAATAAAGTTTGTAAAACTACCGCTTATTTTTTCCGGGATGCCATATTCTTTCTTTGCTAAATCAATCGCTTTTAACATAAATACCATATTAATCGCTAAGTTTTTCATTGTTTGCAATCCTTCTTCGTCTTGATTTGCTTCACCTACTTTACGACCATAGACCCCATTCCAATATGAGCTCGATACTAATGGCATTCCTGAAATAGTAAAGTACTTATTTAATTGATCGAAGGTTGTTTCAATCCCACCTCTTCGCGCTATGACAATGGAAGCCCCTACTTTAAATCGTTTATCAAAATTTGTACTATAAAATAAACGATCCAATAATGAAATTAAAGTGCCATTCGCACTGGCATAATAAACAGGTGAAGCCACAATCACACCGTCTGCTTTTTCAAATAGTTTAGCTAATTCATTTACACAATCATCGATTGCACATTTACCTAATTTATAGCAAGCTCCACAAGCACGACAGCCAGGAATATCCTTTCCTATGACATCGAATTCATTCACTTCAATATTATTATCAATTAATATTTGTTTTACTGTATCCAATGCAATTGATGTATTGCTTCCCACTCTTGGTGATCCATTGATCATTAAAACATTCATGTTAAATTCCTTCTTTCTTACATTAGTTATAATGTTATCAAATAAGTATAAAAAGAAACCCATATAATTGAGTTTCTTTCGTTTATATTAATGAATTTCGTTGCTAATTACTTCAGCAGCTTGGTAACCAAAAGCTAACGCTTGGTCAAAACCGTTACCGTATGTTTTACCATCTTTTTCTTCAATACTACCCGCAACATCACCCGCAGCATATAAACCATTAATGACATTACCTTCCGTATCGATAACATGTGTATCAACATCGGTTACTAATCCACCAGTTGTTAAATAAGGTGTAGGAATAACATGAGTTACCCAAATACCATCACGCGTTTCAATGTATGGACAGTTTTTACGTCCAAATTCATTGGCTTCACCACTTAAGGCAAATTCATTGTTTTTGGATATAGTTTCCACCAAATTCGGTAAATTTAATGCTTTGGCAGCTTCTTCTACCGTGTCATAGTGTTTTGTTGCTTCTCTTTCGAAGATAGATTTATAAGAGAATCCGTACGCATCATAATCAACTGTTGATTGCATAGCTTCATCATCGTAAATGTAATAGAACGTCTTACCATTCGTTTCATCCATCATTGCATTGCTTAACACCGTGTGATTACTTTTCGTAATATTTCCAAATTCATCCCCATTAATATTAACCATAATACCTGGCGTAGATTGGTGCATAAATGCTAATTCATAGTTTGAACCATATTCTGACATAAACATACCTAGAAAACGTCCCATGCATTCAATGTCCGCTCCAATTTCTTGCGCCATTAAAATACCATCACCCGTTGATCCAGGTGTACAATTCAATGTCATACCTGCATATTCTGGATAATATTGATCTACCATTTCTTGGTTCGCACCAAAACCACCCGTACATAATAAGACAGCCTTTGCACTTGCATTATATGTGGTACCATCTTCACTTTTTGCAATAACACCCGTAACTGTATTATTTTCATCCGTAACCAATTGCGTAACTGGTGTTGCATAATGCACATCCGCACCAAGTTTTTCCATGCGTTGCGCTAAAGACATTGCCGCATAACCAGCACCACCTTGATAACATCCAGGTGCTAAATAAGGTGTAATACCATAGCTTAGGCCACCTTCAAAATAACCATACGAAGCAAAGCCAACACCAATTTCATCTAACCAGTCAACAACTTTACCCGCTTGTTGCAACATTACCTTTTGATAAGGTTGTTCACCATTGAAACGATCATATTCTGGATTTAACATTGCCTGGAATACAGGTAAAATTAATTCCATATTCCAACTTGCGCTTTCTTTTTCAGCGCCTAAAGCATATTTAGCGACTGACTCAGAATAAGAATTCATAATTCCAGAATAAGTAGTCGGCATACTACCGCCAGGAATATCCATTTTTTCAAAAACACCGACATTTAAGCCTTTTTCAGCTAAGCGCGTTGCTGCAACTAACCCAGCATTTCCTGCACCGACAACAATAACGTCGTAGTTGACGTCTTGCGTTGATTCAACAACTTCTTTTTCAACTGGAATTGAAAAGGATGCAACATCGCCACCAGCAAAACTAATCGCTTCTTTTACAGCTTGTTTAATGGCATTGGTAGTAACGGTAGCCCCAGATACCCCATCAACTTCAACACTTTGCGCTTCTAAAATTTGCGCAGGTACTCTTGCTGCTGCAAAGTTACCGATCCCCATTGTTTCTTCATGAGCAGTTGTCGTGCATTTAACGATGGCTCCATCTTTAAATTGAGTGGTTACATGCACCCAATCCTCATGCCCCATTGCTTTCGTTGTCCATTTCCCATCAGCAACTTTTTTATCGCTAACTTCTTCACTTTCACCTTTAGCTTGACTTAATGCATTATTATAGGCATTAATTACTGCTTCAGAAGTAATGGTTGCACCTGAAACAACTTCCAATTCTTTACCATCATTAATGGATTGTGTTATTGTTTCGATTGCCTTTCCGCCCAATTCTGGCGTTTCTTTTTCACCAATGATTTCAACAGTTTCAATCTTTTTATCACTAACAGTTAATGTGACAGTGATATTTCCACCAAAACCTTTGTTTGTTGCTGTATATGTTCCTGCAGTATAGTTAGCAGAAGAATTTCCATTGCCACATGCAGATAATAACAACAAGGAACATAAAACAGTGCTTAGTTTCTTTTTCATGTGTATAACCCCTTTCATACTTACATGAAAGAGTATAAATTATCATGTTAATTGATAAACAAGTACTGTATTAACGTTTTTTTAATGGTATTGTCAGTTCAATAATGTTCACTTTATTCCTTTGATCATCCAAATATGAAGTGATTAAGCGAGTGTATGGGTCTGAATGTAAACAATAATCACTATATTTCACAAGTGCTTGATTAACAAAACCCTCAAGCTGCTTGATACTCATTTCATTATTATAGGTACTTAAAATCGATACCCCCTCACATGCTTGTAATATCTGGGTATGATTATCAATTTCATCGATAAGAGCAATGAAGTTGTTATAAGTAGTTAATAAACCAAAATTCACATTTGCAAACCGACTATTTATAAAATTAAATTTCACACTCGAAAATGTAAAAAATAAATTCGAATACCATTTCGCAACTAAATTCTCATTTTCTTTTAATAATTCTTTAATTGATTCAACATTACCTAAATTAAATCGTACCATTTTAGGAATATTTACCCATCTCATTTCATTAGGATGCAATAAAAAACGATTTAATTTCATAATATCGACTTCGAGTTGATGCGCTTGGTAATTTAAATGTCGTAATTGATCATTAATTTGCACTTTTTGCTCAATTAATTTATCAATAATTTTATTTGCCGATACTTGTGTGTAAGTATAATCACTTTCCTTTAGACGAAACCCAGAATTTCGGTTTTTAATAATTGTTCCCAAAATTTGAAAACTAAACTCATCGAATTGACGGTAACCGTTTGTGTCGCGTTGACATGGTAAAATGCCCATTTCAACATAGGAATGAATGGATTGTGGTGATATATTAAAAATCTTAGCAAGCTGACCTACTGTAAATTTCATTGGATAAAGTATATCAATTATTTCATTATCTTACATTATAAAATCAACAAACACACTATGATGCTATAATAATTTAAATAGTAATTACGTATCGACTAACAAAACTAGTCGATATCTATGAAAAGGAGATCAGCTATGAAAAAACTATTAATCGGTGGATTAAGCTTGTTACTATTAACGGCTTGTTCGCCCAAAAGCACTGCTAAGTATACTGACTTAAGCGCTAATGAACAATACAAAGTAGCCATGGAAACATTTAAAAAAGTATCGAGCTATACTGCCAGTGTTAATGTGGATATGATTATGCGCTATGATGGTGAAGAAATGTCCATTCCTACCGTTATGGATATAAAAGCCAACAATGCCCAAGATATTAATGCAATGGAAATGGAAATCCATCAAACAATTGAAGGCATGGATCAAACAATGTATTTAAAAGATGGCTACATTTATATTTCGTTAATGGGACAAAACATGAAAATGGCAGTAGCTAACGAACAAATCGAAGAACTTACCAAAAATGCCCAAGTCCAAGAATATGATGAAAATATGATGAACAATCTCAGCAGTGAAGTTAAAGATGATTTAGTTTACATTAATTTTGAAATGAATGATGCTTACCTTAATGATTTATTAGCCCAATTCATGAGTGTTGACGAGTTAGCTGAAGATGTTACTGTAACGATACATTCATCCAAAGGGACATTAATTACCGATATTAATGGTAATATTGTGCAAAACATTATGGATATTGATATGGAAACTACTACCGACGGAATGACTATTGGTTTGGTTATGAAAACGGATATGACTTATAGTGATTTAAATAAAACAACCATTAGTTTCCCAGAAGATTTGGATTCTTACGTGTTAACCGAAGAATAAAAAAATAATAAGGCGATACTCAGAATTTTTGAATACCGCCTTTTATTATTTTTTATTTTCGATAACTTTTACACTGCAATTCACAATTATTCATTTACTTAATCACCAAATTTTTGTATAAAACCAATTAAATCAATTTGAAAAATTGAAGTTACATATGTAATCAATAATTAATTGAGGTGAATTGGCGTGTCTAAGTAATGTAAAGAATTGGGGCGCATTTAATAAGTCCACTAATTGAGCCATCGCTTTTAAGTGTTTATTACGATCGGTTGCAGCAAGTGAAAAAATATAAGATACAGGATCATTGGTTTTGGCATGAAATTGTACTGGGGTATTCAATACAGTAAGTCCTATAGCAGCTTTATTAACCCCTGCTTCAACCTTTGTGTGACTTAAAGCAACGCCAGGCATAATCACAATATATGGGCCGTTTAATTGCACAGCACGAATCGTATCATCAACATAATTTTGTGTAATACATTCATCATCCAATAAAGGTTGATAGCCAAGTTTTATCGCATCTTGCCAATTGGAAGCATTTTGATGCAATTGTATATAGTCTTGTTTTAATAAATCCAATAAATTAAATTCATCACTATGACCTACAGGATCAGGCGCTTCCAAAGTGGCAAAGTAACTTAATAAATCACTGTAAAGTGATTCCTTATATTTAATATCGGCATACTTTTCGATTATTGCCATAATATCATTTACATTGGCTTGTTTACTTTCTGTATTATCCCCTAATTGAGTATAAACTTCCTTATAAACTTGATAGCGTTCCGTTAAATTCATTATCGGTGATACTATTACTGTAGGTACATTAACATTTGGTAATTGAATCAAACTGGTTGTAAAGATAATATCAACAGACTTCATTAAACTCGCCACGCGACTGGATTCTATCGGTGGTAAAAAGTGCAACTCAGGAAACATTGAACTTAATTCATTAAAAAGAATCGCACTACTACCTATGCCATTACTGCATACGACTAGAGCCGTCTTTTGATTTTGCACTTTTTTATCCGCTTTATCTAAGTAGATAACAGCAAAATGCATTGTTAAATAAGCAATTTCATCTTCAGGTAACGGCTGATCAAAAGTTATTTGAAAAGGTTTCATAGTTTCTGCAACAAGATGATACAACTCTCCAAATTCTTCTTTAATGCGTTGCGTTAATGGATTAAAAATAGGCAACCTAAAAATTAAACGATAATAGGCTGGACGAAAATGTGAATACAATTGTTTAAATATTTCTTCCCCACTTTTATACCGTTGACCACTTAAATACATAAATCGTTCCATGATTTTACCTACCAAGTCAGCAATGAATAAACAATCTTTAGTGGGTTCATTCACGTCACCAAACGATATTCCTAAAATCCAAGAACTAATGTAATTGATTTCACACTGTGTTATCTTTTGATAATCTTTATAATTACGAATCAATTCTAATGTAAACTCATATTCCTTCATACTCTCCAATGCATCCATATCCATTGGAAAGTTGATTGCATTTAGCGTATCTCCGGAAACGATTCGTTTTTTTAAGAAGATAAAGATATAGATGAATTCATTTAACCGATCTTCAACAAAACGAATTTTATGTTTGTCGGCCAACTCACTTATAACTAAACGTGAATATTCAAATATATCCAAATGCATGTACTCTATAAATTCATCAAATACCCTGGCATTATGCTGTTCGCTCAATGAGTAGATAACAAAAGCCATCATCACTTTACGAATATCCATTTCATCGCCTTTAAGGTAATAACCAACTTGGCGATTATTTTCGATGCTGACATGATACTCTTCTAAATATTGACCTAATTCTTTTAAATCAGCCAATATTGAACTGCGTGATACATTCAAACCAACCATAAAATCGGTTAATGCCAAGTATTCGTGATGAATAAACATCATTAAGTATAAATAGATTAACCGCTCTTTTTTAGACATAATGTAATTTTCAGCACTGAGTTGTTCGTTAATTAACTGTATAAAAAAATTACGACTATCATTATGTAATACCAATTGTTTATTTTTACCTGAAGTAATGGTCATTTCTGGATAATCGTTATCATTCAATATTTGATTAATTTTATCAATACGATACACCAATTGACGATGTGTTATGCTTAAATTATGCTCAATTTCCATTAAAGGAATCATATTTTTATTACTGATAATGCGTATGATTTCTAAAAGTTCGCGGTCCATAGAGTTTTCCCTTCAATTAGATATGCCCTAAAAAGGATTGGTATAAGCCAACCCTTATATTTTACATTGATTTACGTGTGTCATCGATAATCGTTCGAATATCTTTGGCGTTTTTTGCAATTTCATCTCGACTACCCTTTGTTAATAGACCACCAAATCCACAACAATCCACACCTTTTTTAATATAATCACTGAGATTATTTAAATTAATACCTCCACTTGCTAATATCGGCATATATGGAATTGGTGTTTTAAATACTGATACCAATTTAGCGCCATAAAAGTCAGAAATTG
>CALCFG010000109.1 GCA_937900565.1 uncultured Erysipelotrichaceae bacterium | reverse complement strand
TTATTGGTAATACTTTCGATTTTATCAACGACTTTGGCATTTGAATTGCTTAAATTATCAATAATTACTACATCGTAACCATTATTTAAACATTCCACACATGTATGGGAACCAATATAACCCGTTCCACCTGTAACTAAAATAGTTGCCATCACTTAATCCTCCTATATTCCAAAAATGGCGTTAAATACTCCCAATAATCCTTGGCTTGCGGCTAACATGATAAGTCCTGCTAGACACACGCCAGCCATTACTGCAATACTACTTTTTTTAAATCCTATATCTAAAATAGATGCTGCTAGCGTCCCAGTCCATGCACCCGTTCCGGGTAATGGGATACCTACAAAGATAAACAGTGCCCAAAATAATCCATTTCCAGCAGTTTCTTGTAATTTTCTACCACCTTTTTCACCTTTTTCTAAGCACCACGAAAAAAATTTTCCAATGATTGGTTTATCTTTACCCCAAAGTAAAACTTTTCTTGCGAAGAAATAGATAAATGGTACTGGTAGCATATTAAATAATACAGCAATAATAAAACTTGGCACCATCGGCAAACCCATTGTTACAGCAATTGGTACAGCACCTCTTAATTCAATCAATGGTACCATTGAAATCAACGCAATAATTAAATACTTATTTAACATTAACAATTTCCTTCCTAATTAAATAACCCGATAATATCTTTAAAGGTAATCACAACAGTTAATCCAATTAGAAATATAAAACTTCCCATGACCAACCCATTTACAACTTTTTTATTCAAAGGTCTACCAATAACTTTTTCAATTCCTAGCAATACAATACGTCCTCCATCCAAAGCTGGTAATGGCAATGCATTAAAGATTGCTAGATTGAGCGAAAACATACCTACGAAAACCAACACATTAACAATACCAGTTTGCACAATTTGATCAGTTGCTTGATAAACGCCAACAATACCAGAAAGATTTTTTAAACCATCACCTGTTACCATGCCTTTTAAAGCATTGAACAATTGAGATGATATATCGCATACCATAATCCATGACCCTTTAATGGCACTGAACGCATTCGCTTTTACAAATTCAGCCCGATTAGTACCAATACCAATCATATACTTTTGACTTTCTTGATTGTATTGTGGAGTTAACATAAGGTTAACTTCTTCTCCATCACGGTCAACAATAATTTCTAACGGTTGATCATCAATATAAGTAGAAATTGTTTTTCCATTTTCCAGATTAATGGTTTGATCATCTTCAACAATGGCAATGATTCGATCTCCAACAAGTAATCCTGCTTGTTGTGCCGGTGAATCATTTTCTACCAATACAACATTTTCAAAACTCCCATTTTGTTCAACATAACCACCGTTACCCAATACCGCAACATACATGAACACAAAGGCTACAATAATATTCATGACAATACCTGCAGCCATAACAATGGCTTGCTTCCATTTTGGTACTTCAAATAAGTGACGGCCTTTAGGTACCTCAATATCAGGATACGCTTCTTGGCTATCTTCGGTTTCTCCTGCCATTGCAACATATCCACCTATTGGTAACGCCCGAATAGAAAATTGGGTTTCCTTACCTTTACGTTTAAATAACAAAGGTCCCATTCCAATACTGTATTCATAGCAATAAACACCTGCCCATTTGGCAGCAATTAAATGCCCTAATTCATGAATGGATATTAAAAATCCAATCATTAATACAAATACGATAAAAGTTTTTAACATTTATTCTCCCTATTAATCAATTGTGTTGCCATATCCACAGCCCAATCATTACTGGATTGCAACGTGTCTAGTGTAACACATTGTACCCCTTGCGCTCTATCACATACTGTGTGAATCATTTCTTCCAATTGATAATAGTTAATTAATCCATCCCGATATGCTTTATTGACTACTTCATTGGCCGCATTAAATACACACGGGAATATATTCCCCTTTTTACCCATATCAATGGCTAATTTAAATAATGGAAAACGTTGAGTATCTAATGGCTTAAAATTTAAGCTCATTGCTTGACTAAAGTCTAATGTTTGATGATTCGGACAATTATAACGATTTGGATAAGTTAACGCATATTGTATAGGTAAGCGCATATCCGCTACTCCCAATTGAGCCATAAATGCACCATCCACATATTCAACCATTGAATGCACAATGGATTGTGGATGCATTACAGCCGCTATATTATCTAAGTCAATATCAAACAACCAATGGGCTTCCAATACTTCAAATCCTTTATTAACCATTGTGGCAGAATCAATTGTAATCTTATCCCCCATGGCCCAATTGGGATGTTTTAATGCATCCGAAGCAGTGACATTCGCTAATTGATCTCTGTTTAAATTACGGAAAGCTCCACCGCTGGCCGTAATCCATAATTTTTTTACATCACTTTTACGATTACCTTGCAAACATTGAAAGATCGCACTATGTTCACTATCAATTGGTACGATGGGTATTCCATTTTCTTTCGCTTTTCTCATGACCAATTCACCACCAACAACCAATGTTTCTTTATTGGCTAAAGCAATTTCTTTGGCATGATCTAACGCTGCCATGGTAGGTTTCAATCCAACATAACCTACTAACGCATTAACTAACGTATCGTAATTTGATAAATTAGCTAACTCAATCAATCCATTATCACCATAAGTAAATGTAACATTAGGATAAGCTTTTTGTAGATTCACTAATTCACAACTATTTCCAACACATACAGTATTAACTTTAAATTCATCAATGATATCAGCTACTTTTTCAACTCGTTTTCCAACACTAAATGCAACCAATTCAAATTGATCACTATGTTTACGAATTACGTCCAATGTTTGACTGCCAATACTTCCACTGGCACCTAATAAAACAATTCTTTTTTTACTCATATAACTAACCGTGTTAACCATTCACTTAACATCAATAATCCATTAACGCTCATTAATCCAAATAGTAACCCATCAATGCGATCCAATCCACCACCATGACCTGGAAATATATTTCCAAAATCCTTAATACCAACATGACGTTTAATGCTACTAAAATATAAGTCGCCCAATTCACTAAATAATGGAACAATTAACGCACTGACAATAACAAAAGGCCATGTTAATTCACTTGGAATTATATTGATAAATACATAGCCACAAATCAAACCATAAATAATTCCAATTCCCCATCCACCGATGGCACCTTCCACACTCTTTTTCGGAGATAAACGAGGACATAACTTATGTTTACCAAATTTAGAGCCAATAAAATAAGCACCTGTATCACAAATCAATGAACAACCAAAAATTAAGAAATAAACAGCACCGTAAGTACTTGATCCATATGTTTTAACATTATGTACCGACAAAATAAATATCATCGCGTTCATAAAAACAATGGACACTTCATCAATAGAGCTCATCTCATCTGAATACAATACATAACCACAAGCAACAATTACTAATGGAATACCCACTTCCATTGGTAAAAACAAAACACTTAACATCATTGCTATAGCAATGATGTATGTGGAAACTTTATGCCATTTATTCGCATAAATATTTAACGTTTCATAAAGTGCCAATGCAACAAAGAACAATACCAAAATTAAAAATGGCATTCCTTGAAATATCATGCAAGGCAACGCAAATCCTAGTAATAAAAGTGCTGTAATGATTCGTTTAACCATTATCGTTTAGCCCTCCAAAACGTCGATCTCTTTTCGCCAACTCATGTAAACATGCTTCAAATTTATCCGGCGTGAATTCTGGCCAAGGAATATCGACAAATAATAATTCACTGTAAGCTAATTGATACAATAAGAAATTGGATATACGGCATTCTCCACTTGTTCTTATCATAGCATCCACTGGTGGATACTCACTGGTATATAAATACTTTTGAAAACTATCCACATCCACATGATCAATTTTACCTTCTTTTGCATCTTGAATTGCAAGATTCACACCACGCACAATTTCTTGTTGACTACCATAATTCATTGCAAAACATAATACCATTCCCGTATTGTTTTTCGTTTTATCGATAGCTTTATGAAAAACTTGCGCAGTTTCTGCTGGTATTTCATCAAAGGATCCTATCATTTCAATGCGAATATTTTTTTCCATTAACTCTTTCATGTACATTTCAAAAAAATAAAATGGCAGTTTCATTAAATAGGAAACTTCTTCCAAAGGACGTTTCCAATTTTCGGTACTAAAAGCGTATAACGTTAAAACCTTTACTCCCAAATCATTGGCGCGAATGGCAATTTCCCGTACCACTTCAACACCTTTTTTATGTCCAAATGTTCTTTTCTCATGATGTGCTTTAGCCCAACGACCATTGCCATCCATTATAATTGCAACATGTTTAAAATTCATAATCAAACCCTTAGAAAAAGATGTAATGACTAAACAGTCATTACATCTTTTTCTTTTTCTTTCTGTAAAGTCTCAATTTCTTTAATGTACTTATCGGTTAATTTTTGCATTTGATCCAATGCATCTTTTTCTAAGTCTTCCGTTAATTCTTTATCTTTTTTGATCATATCGTTGCCATCACGGCGCAAATTACGTACTTGAACTTTGCCTTCTTCAGCCAACTTCGCAACATCTTTACATAATCTCTTACGAGTATCTTCTGTTAATATAGGCATTGTCAAACGCACTACTGTTCCATCATTATTTGGTGCAATACCTAATTCTGCTTTTTGTAATGCTTTATCAATATCTTTTAAGCTTGTTGGATCGTATGGTTTTACTACCAATGTACGTCCTTCAGAAACACTGATGGAAGCAATTTGTTTAATTGGTGTTGGACTACCATAATAATCCACTTCCACATGATCCAATAAATTTGGATTAGCACGACCAGTACGAATCGTTGCAAAATTACTATTTACGTGATTAATCACATTTTCCATTTTTTCTTCAATTGTCATTAAAATTTCATCCATAGATTTATCCTCTCTTTACTATTGTTCCAATTGTTTCGCCTTTAATTGCTCTTAATATATTACCTTTTTCATTCATATTAAAAACAACTAAATCAATATCATTATCATTACACATAGCAGTTGCTGTTGAATCCATTACTTGCAAATCTTTTTCCAATACTTCTTTATAAGTCAAAGTATCAAAGCGTTTAGCATCAGCAAACTTATTTGGATCTTTATCATAAATACCATCTGTACCATTTTTAGCCATCAAAATTACATCGGCTTTCATTTCACTGGCACGTAATGCTGCAGTAGTATCGGTTGAGAAGAATGGACTACCTACACCAGCTGCAAAAATAACCACACGGCCTTTTTCCAAATGGCGTAACGCTCTTCTTAGAATATAAGGTTCTGCCACTTGTTTCATTTCAATAGCAGATTGAACGCGTGTTTCTACACCTTGTCGTTCCAATGCACCCTGAATAGCCAATGCATTAATTACAGTGCCTAACATTCCCATATAATCTGCGGTTGTACGTTCAATACCTATTTCTTTAGCGGTTTTTCCACGAATAAAATTTCCACCGCCACAAACAATGCACAATTGCACACCGGAAGCGACAATTTCTTTAACTTGTAATGCTAACTCTTCCAATACTGCTGGTGAAAATCCTGAACCATGGTCAGATAACGCTTCACCAGAACATTTTAATAAGACACGTTTATACATTAAAAAGTCTCTCTTTCTTTTTCTAATATTATAGCAAAATAATTGAGTGCGACGATGAAAAAGTAGTTGAGTCATCTGATTTACTACATTATCATGATACATTCCCAATATCTTGCGGTTAATTCAGTAATCATTAATTCGATTTATGATTCATTAAATATAACTAATAATTTTTTGTTCTAACCGAACATTATTTTAGTGATGGGAAGATTACAGAAGAAAACAGACGCTCTTTACGAGGCAAAGTCTATATTTTTAACTTTGGAAAATCTTATACATACTCAAAATACGATTGGATAACGCCACATTGTCTTTATAACTTGCCAATTGTTCTAAAAATGAATCAACCGCCTAAGATTCATATTAATTGTGGTTGTATATTTTCCATTACACCCTAATTCAACTTTACTTAACCTTCCACATTGTTGGTATTTACGAATAATCTTACTAGAATCTGATTCATACACTATTGGTGGCGTTTTACAAACTTTATCAATCCAAAAATGCATTGATAATAAATATTCTTATTTACACCTGTGAATGATAAAAGAATTTATCGTTATTTAAAAATGTGAACAAATTCTCCATAAATCCCTTACCGGCATGCTAATTTCTTGTGTATTTTACCATTTCTTACCAATCCATATAAACATGATGTAACGATGGAACTCACTGTGAGCAAACCATAAAAAATGCCAATTGGCATCACTAAGATACGAATTAGCATTTAGGTTCAACTTTAAATATTCTATCTAATTATTTTTATCGAATATTATTAAGATTTAGACAGTACATGCGCTGCAATTAATGGATCCGATGGACCATATTGATAAGAATAATCTAAAAATTTATTATTTCTAATATCAAAAAATTTTAACAGTTTGTTTCCACTCTTAAAATATTCGATTGGTACTATATCATTATTAGAATGATTAACTATTTTAACAGATTCATAATCACCATAGTCTAAAGCAATGGATTCCATAAGATTTTCATCTAAGTCATAAATCATTAACGCATGATTCATTGAATCAATACGTACAAGTAAGTATAGTTTCACTTTCTTCTTTGAAATCATTAATTAGATACGATACGTAATCATTTTCATTAATTTGTGATAAATCATTTTCACTAATGATTGTTTTAAGAATAGAAAACCGCGTTTCATTTTCTTTAATATAGCCATCAGTGCAAGTATAATCATTTTTATCATAAGTAGTTGTATCACTTAATGTTAATTGACATACTTGTTGGCTACGCCACCCATTAAAATTTGGATCTTGGAATGCAAAATAGACATTATTATTCACTATTATCACACTATCCACGCTGCCTTTAGTTTTAATACGAATCATTTGGTTATTATTTATATCCATAAGATAAAAATTATCGCCTTTAACAAGCGCAATATAATCATCAAAAGCAATACTTTCCATCGATAATGAATCTTTAAATCTACTTGAATATTCTTGCCCATTTTGATCAATACTGATTAAATCCAAATAACTACCTTTAAGGGATTTTTGGTCAAAAAGAAGTACATAATCAGCTAAATAAATTGATTCACTGGCAGGAGTAGCAAGCGAACACAAAGCAATCACAAGTAATGGTACAATCATACTCATAATAAATAAAATAAATCGCTTTATTCTGAACATATAACCCCTTTAATTGAACCCATTATATCAAAATAAAGCATTAACCACCATTTATAGCGATCAATGCTTTGTTCGATAATTTTAGAATATAGTAAATTACTCAATCGGTTTTAAATAGAATCCACCATAGAAGTTTTCGGTTTTAAAGGCATTGATGATAACTTTATCATCCACGCTTCGGATGACTTCAACAATATCGTTGACTTCATAACTACTTACAACCGTATGTAACAGACTTACCGGGTGCCCGGAATAACCACCAATACCGTCAACACGCGAAATCCCGTGACGATAGTTATGCACTAAGGCAGAAATCACCTCATCTGGTTTGGCAGTCGTTATTTGCAAGGTCATCCGTTCATAACGGTTGTAGAAACTATCAATCGTTTTAGTTGAAATGAATTGGAATAGAATTGAATAACCAGCGTATTCCCAACCAAACATGAATCCAAAGATAACAATTAGTGTTGCATTAAAAACAAACACATATTCCCAAATAGATTTTCCAATTTTATTGGATACATACAATGCAATAAAGTCTGTACCACCAGTTGATGCATTGCGCTTTAATGCCAATACCGTCATTAATCCGTAGGCAAATCCACCAAAGATAATATTTAATAAAGCATCATCAAACATAGGTTGAACATTCAATACTTGCAAACTAATAGATGCTGTGGCAACTTGCAATAAAGAAAACCATACGAACCGTTTCGAGATTGTTTTCATACAAAATAATGCCACTGGAATATTAAGCAATAACATACCTAAACTCGTTGAAAATGTAAAACCAAAAAAAGTCGAAGTAATATTTTCAATTAAGATAGCAACACCCGTAAATCCACTGGATAATAAATGCATCGGACGCATAAACATTTGAATGATGACTGCTTGTAAAATACCGGATAAAATGACACAAACAAAAGTAAAACACCATCGAAACTTTTTATGTTCATTTAATTTTTTTAAGCTCATAATACACTTTCAACAATTAATTTTACTTTACTTCCGTCCACAACATCATAGTCACTTTCATGGCCATCACTACCATAACTATAATTAACATATTGACCAATCGTAGTTGGATCTTTTACCCATGCTTTACATGATGAATGGACTTGGTTAATTCCAGTATATTCCATCATTTCTTTGGCATTGGTATCATTCATGCCACTACCGGCCAACAATTCAATGCGATCACCATATTTTTCTTGCAATGTTTTAATTAAATCTTTTCCTTGCATAGCTTTTGCTTGCAAACCACTAGTAAGTACACGGTCTACATTGCACGCTAACAATTGTTCCATAGCTATTTGGTAATCACTTACTGTATCAAAGGCACGATGGAACACCGCTTCTCTATCCCCATAGGAATGAATAAAATCCACCATTTTTTTAGTTAATTCGACATTAACGGTACTATCTGGATTTAAAAATCCAAAAGCAATGCCATCGGCACCATTGTCCAACATTAATTTTGCATCGGCAAACATGACTTCCACTTCAACATCCGTGTAGCAAAAACCTGCCCCACGGGGACGATCCATGCAAATAACTTTTAAGTCAGTATTTTGCTTTGTCAAAATTAAGGAAGCCAATGTTGGTGTCAATCCTCCCAACGCCAACGCCGAATTTAATTCTACACGTTTTGCTCCATTACGATAAGCAGCTAATGCATCTTCATAGCTCCCTGCACAAATTTCAATCATAGCTTGTTTCATAAATTCCTTTCTCAAGCAACGATTAATTCAAAGCTATATCTAGGTAAGATACAATCAACGATATGTTGTTCCATTGTGTTAATTGTTCCGACTAAGTTATAGGTTGGTACAACTTTGATTGGTTGCTTAACAATCATTAATTCTCCACGATAATGTTCGAGATTATCATTAACAATAATCACATCACCCACTTCAAAATATTCTTTTTCCACTGTTCTTACTGGAATGGATTGTCCTTTAAATGCAACACGTGGTGCACTGGAGCGAACAACTAATTCATTGCAATCATCACGGTGTGAATGATGGGCAAATTCAATAATATTTTTTTCAACATCACTGATATCATCAAAACAATTCACTTTTACACTGATTTTGTTTAAATTAGTTTTAGCTAAACTTTCCAATTCTTCATAAGATGCATACGCATTACCAACAATAAAGTCTTTATCATAACCTAAAGCAATTAAGTGACGTAATTGCACATCAATTGGCCAATCACGATGCATTTCTAATGTTGGTAACCCTTCATAAACTTTCCAAGGCCCATGGGTATGGGGTTGTTGAGAAGAAACAAACGAAGCATTATCTAATCCCAATGGTCGATAGAATTCTTTTAATTGGTTAAACCGTTCCAACCCCATTCCGGTATAACGTTGGGGATAAAAGTTAGCACATAAACACATATTAAAACGATTAGCACCATTTAATAACATATGATCAATGGCTACAGTTGCACTGGAATTGTATTCAATTTTGATATTGTATTGATTTTTGGTAATTTCAATATCTTCAACTTCACCAAAGTGACCATCCAAACGAATAATGTCTACGCCCATATCTTTAAATAGCGATAAGTCATATGGTGAAGCACCCAATTCTTTAAATACACGTTCATTGGTATCTACACTAACTTCCATTTCATATTGATGAGCATATTGGCATAACGTCGTAAATTCATTAACAATATCTTCTTTTTTACCAGAAGCACTTAACATGCAGGTAAATACACGTTTAAAGCCTAGTTTACCTGCCATATCAATGTATTGTTTAACTTCTTCCATTGAGGAATGGTGTGGGTAAACTGAAATACCTAATTTTTTCATATAATTATCCTTTTGTTGATTCTAATAATTTATAAAGTCCTAATGCATAAATCTTGGTGCATTTTTCAATATCACTAATATTCATCCATTCATTCGGCATATGCCCAATGCCTTTTTGTCCCTTAAAGCTCGGTCCAAAAGGAACAATATTTTTCACCACTTTAGCGTATGTACCACCAGTAGTTGTTACGGCACTGCCATCTTCATTCATAATTTCTTCATAAGCAGCTTCTAAACATTTTACTAAAGTTGTGTCTTTCGCAAAATAAACCGGGTCAATATTAGATTCCAATGTTAAATTTGCATGCTCACATAAATGTTTCTTTAAATCATTGGTTAAGGTATCTAACGTATAGCTAGCTGGGTAAGAACACACTAATGTAATTCCCATAGCATTAGCTTCATTGAATAATTCCACTTTACGAACTTGGTTTTTACCAAATTCTTCATCCGAATAATCCACACCTAAACTTAATGCTAAATCAGTATGATTTAAAATATATTGATTCATCCATGCATAGAATTCATCTGTATATTCTGTATTGACACTTACTTTAAAGACAGCGCGTCCTCTTTCCGCATAAACAACCGGGAATTTGCAATCCGGAGTGAATCCCATTAATGGGTAAGGATGATCTTTAAAATACCATTTCATATCGGCCATACCGCTTTCTTCATCCGTACCAAAAATAATTTGCACTTGCATTGGGAAATCATAATTGCTATCTACCAATGCTTTCAACGCATACAGGCAAGAAAAAATAGGCCCTTTGTTATCTAAAACGCCACGGGCATACAATGTGCCATCAATTTCTGTGCAAGTAAATGGATCAGTTTTCCATGTACCATTAATATCCACAACATCCAAGTGGCCAACACACGCAATGTAACTATCACTTTCACCATAAGAAGCAATCCCAATCTGATTACCCACATTTTCTACTTTAAAGCCTAAGTCTTTGGCTAATTCTAATGCTTTATTTAAGCAATCAACACATCCTTGACCAAAAGGCGCATTTTCACTTGGTTCACTTTTACGAGAATCAATATTACAAACTGTTTTAATGTCACGAATAAGTTGTGGCATTAATTTTTCAACCGATTCACAAAGCTTTTCTTTCATATCGTTTATTCCTCAACTGGTGCAGTCCGTGTTTTCATGTAGTTGTCTAACCATTCTTGACTCGCAACTTCAAATGAACATGTACCATCATCGTTGCGGTTAACTAGATAAACAATTGGTTCTTGGCTATCATTAGCTACTGAGAAAGAGAAACCATCAATGTTAGTTGCACAACCAAATTCACCTTTATTATTCATGGCAACAACACTTAAATCCCCAGCTTTACCACGACGTGCTTTTAATTTTGCATCCAAATCATTCACAGCTTTTTCACAAGCTTTTTGAGGTGTTAAACCAGATTTCATTAATTGAACGATTTCATAAGAAATGCATCCTTTCATTAAATCTTCCCCCAAGCCAGTAGCGGTTGCACCACCAACTTCACTGTCGGCATAGAAACCAGAACCTACAAGTGGTGAATCTCCCACGCGGCCACTACGTTTCATGAACAATCCAGAAGTACTTGTTGCAGCTATTACACTTCCCTTATCATCCACACAAACCATACCAACAGTATCGTGGCCATCATATGGACGTAATTCTTTATCTTTTTCAAGTTCCTTTTTCTTTTTACGGTAGAATGCTTTCGCACGTTCAGTTAACATTTCTTTTTCTTCAAAATGAAATTCTTTCGCGTACTTATTCGCACCAGCACCCACCAACAAGTTATTTACAGGCTCAGTACTTAATTTTTTAGCAATACTAATTGGATTAGCAAAGTCTTGAATGGCACCAATGGCACCAACGCTTAATGTGTCACCATCCATATATCCAGCATCCAATTCCACGACTTGTTCTTCATTAGGTAATCCACCATAACCAACAGATTTATAATATGGGAAATCTTCAACAGCTTTAATTGCGACTTCAATCGCATCAGCGCTTTTCGCTCCATTTTTTAACATTTCATGGGCTTGTTCAATACCTTCTTTGGCCATACGCCATGTTGCAATAATACCCCACATATATTTCTCCTCATATAACTTTTTCAAAAGTTTCTTTGTTCATATCCATTGCAATTGCTTCCAATAACGCAATGCAACTTTCGACATCTTTAATGGAAATGATACTACTATTGGTGTGCATGTAACGTATAGGAATAGATAATGTCATATTAACAATTCCAGCATGTGTTTTATGGATATTTCCACTATCCGTACCACCTTTATTGAAAACAGCATATTGGGTAGAAATATTATGTTGTTTTGCAATATGACTAACATATTGCACTAGCTTTCGAGGTGCAATGCTGTTAGAATCAATCATGCTTATTACCACACCACCACCTAACTTACAAATATTTTGATTTAATGGCGTATCCCCTGCTAATGTTGTATCTATTGCAAAACACATATCGGAATGACTAATATCCGCTAATGTGCGAGCTCCACGTAAACCAGGTTCTTCTTGAACTGTGTTACCATACACCATCGTAATGCTTGTTTTTTGCGCCAAGCGTTTAGCTAATTCAACTTCGATAAATACCCCAATACGATCATCAAATGCTTTGGCAGATACATAATCCTTATTATTCATGATTTCAAAATGAGGCCATGGCACAACCATATCACCAACATGAATACCTAGATTTAAAACTTCTTGCCTGTTTGATACACCTAAATCTAAATATAATTTTTCAATCGGCATGACTTTTTTACGTTCTTCGGCTGGTAAACCATGGGAAGCAATGCTACCCATTAATCCATCATAATGTTTACCATCCCGCGTAACAACGCGAAACCATTGCCCCATTAACATAGCAGGCCAAATCGATCCGATTGTTTTTAAAAATAAAAAACCATGTTCATCAATAGATTCGATAATAAAACCAACTTCATCCATATGGGATGCAACCATCATCGTTACATCTTTACCATGATCAATTGCCATCAATGAGCCAATTCCATCTTGCTGACATTTCATGCCTAAATTTTGATAAATTGGTTTTAAATAATTCACTACATCATGTTCAAATCCAGAAATTCCAGGCAAAGTGGTAATCTCTTGTAAACATTTTAGATCTATCATTTACGGACTCCATTCGCCAATTTGTCCATGGTGTCATTATCTAAAGATTTAATTACTTTTTGCAATTGAACGCATAATTGATCCAATGCATTGATATTAAGCCATTCATGGTCACTTCCCATGCTACCCAATGCGATCCCCATGCTTAACGTAGGTGTTCCTTGCAAAGTTTTATGGATAAATGAACCATCATTCCCCATAAGTGAAACAATTGGTGTCACATCAGTATTTGCTTTTACATAGTCCAATAACGCAACACTTGGAATTAGTTGACGATCATACATTCCGACATAAACACTGTTTAAATTATTAATGGCTTTTATATTAGCGTCAAAGCAAGTTAATGCCAATGCAACATCTGGTTTTGTTACATAAGTAGCAGTCATCGTCCCACGATACCCAATAACAGATTGACTAACAAAAGCAAATGCAACATTAAATGGCAAAGATTCGTTAGCTAAATCTTGCATCAATTGTAAACTTACAGCATTTAGACAACGTGGGAATAACGCTTTAGAAATGATTGTTTTCTCATATTGTTGATAATTTGCACTAAATCCAATCAAATCTCCAGGATTTACTTTTGCCAATACATCCTCTTTATCCATAAATAAATGCACACTTAATTGATCCACACTTGTAACGTTGCATTGATTATCAAGTAATTGTGAATTACCACAAATAATACCTTGCACTAAAGTATTATCTTGACATAATACCTCAACACGACGATTTAATAATGTAATGGCA
>CALCFG010000108.1 GCA_937900565.1 uncultured Erysipelotrichaceae bacterium | reverse complement strand
AGGTAATAATTGATCGATCTTTTCTTTACTAGCACCTTGATACATCACACCGGATGTATCAATGGCCAAATGTATTCCTTTTTCTTTGGTAACTTTTGCCAATTCAATTAAAAATTCGATTTGACATAACGGTTCCCCACCACTAACAGTAATGCCACCATTGGCATAAAAGGATACATTCTTTTCATATAGATCTATAACATCATTTACCGTATATTGTTGATTCTTATTAAATGCCCAAGTATCCGGATTATGGCAATACTTGCAACGCATCACGCACCCTTGCAAAAAAATAACAAGTCTTACACCAGGTCCATCCACTGAACCAAAAGATTCAGTGGAATGGACATTGGCATAAACGGGTTTCATTACATTGCTCCGTGGAAAGTACGTGAAATAACTTCGTCTTGTTGTGCTTTAGTTAATTTATTAAAGTTAACAGCATACCCTGATACACGAACTGTTAATTGTGGGTATTTTTCAGGGTGTTGTTGGGCATCCATTAACATTTCACGATTAAACACATTAACGTTTAAATGGTGACCACCCGCAGTTGCATAACCATCTAATAATTGTACTAAATTTTCTACTTGGTTGTTATTTGCAGACATATTCTATTCCTCCAATTGTCTATCTAAGCCTTCCATTAATGTTGGGGTATAACATGCACTTCCGGGACGGCACTCGTTAAGACATGAACCTTGGTTTACGGATTGATCAGTGGTGACCTTTATTTCACCCACACCCTTTTCAACCAACGAATCCAACATTTTAATTAAATCATCACTATTATTAATGCTCATTATTTAATGTTATCTAAATCAATTTCTAAGTCACCCACCAATACTTCATCTTTTCCTAATGCATTTGGGATAATAGAGAATGTATTGGAAATACCATCTTGGGCATCTTTGAAGTTAATTTTGCTTACAGAACTTAATGAAGCTACCGCACCATGAGAGTCTCTACCGTGCATTGGGTTAGCACCTGGTGCAAATGGTACACCTGCTTTACGACCATCTGGCGTACTACCAGTATTTTTTCCATAAACAACATTACTTGTAATAGTTAAAATACTTGTTGTAGGAATGGAATTGCGATAAGTATGATTTTGTTTAACATAACCCATGAATGTATGAACAATATCAGCAGCTATTTCATCAACACGATTATCGTCATTACCATATTTAGGGAAATCACCTTCGACTTCGTAATCCACAACTAATCCATCTTCATTACGGATAGGTTTAACCGTAGCATATTTAATCGCACTTAAAGAGTCAGCTACAACGCTTAAACCAGCAATACCCGTTGCAAAATAACGTTTAACATCACGATCATGCAATGCCATTTCTAAACGTTCATAACAGTATTTATCATGCATGTAATGGATAATATTTAATGCATTGACATAAACACCTGCCAACCATTTCATCATATCTTTGTATTTGTCCATTACATCATCATAATTCAATACATCACCTTCAACAGCTCTGTATTTAGGTCCAACTTGTTTACCGCTAACT